>JACQRR010000022.1 GCA_016206365.1 Candidatus Roizmanbacteria bacterium
GCATTATTGGCATAAACAAGCGCTTAATTTCTGATAAACTTGGCTTTTTTTCAGCCGAAGTTGCTATTAATTTTTTAAAATAACTTAAGTCGACAAAAGAATAAAACAATACAAATTGAGGCAAAAAAGCCAAAATGAAAATTGTCGAGATTAAGATGTAGATTGGCTCAAATTTTTTTAATTCGAAAAAACTTTTTATAAAAAAAATGCTGAAAAAGAAGGAGGTAATTAGAGCAACTAGCCACTCGTCTCGGCTTTTAAAACGCAAGAATTTTATAACTATTTTTTTTTCTCTGTGGCGGATGTATATACCAACGATCGTTAAAAAAAACACTATTATTAGCAGTATTCCCAAATCTTCGCTTGTAAGAGAAAGAATGGTTTTTTCACTAAACTCAATTGGAAAGTCAGGAAAAAGATAATATAAAAAGAAGTTCAGGCCAAGGTAGGAAAAAAAAAGCAGCGGCAAAAGCCAGCAAAGAAATTTTGCAATTTCGTAAAAAAAAATTCCTACCTGCTTTGTAAATCCTAATGACAGATTCATATGTTATATACCTGCTCTTTGATTTCTTGCAAGACAGTCCAAGCAAAGAGAAAAAAAGTTAGGATAGCAAAAAGGTCTGCAGTTTCTGCAAATTTATAAATATTAAAGAAAGCTGAATAAGAAATCAGAGCGATCGAGATAAGGGCGCTAGTTGAGGAAGAACTCTTAAAGAGAATTAAAAAACCAAGCAGGATAAAAAAAAGCAATGTGCCATTATCAAAAACTCCAAAAAGCCACCAGACCCCTCCCGCCTTTCTCACTACAAGAACTGCCACAACCCAGAGCAAAGCCAAAATTAGCCTATTAGTAAGATCTAATCTATCAAGGTTGTAATGCTTGATATCTTGCCGGATAAAATAAATCATCTTTTCAAAAAGCCTAAAATTAACTAGCAACCCAAATACAAATAAAATGAGCAGCAAAAAAAAGGGGAGGACCTCTTGAAATCGTCTAATCAGACTGAAAGCTACTATAAGAAAAATTGTATAAATTAACCTCGTCATAAAAATATTGTATACCATAAAAACAATGTTTAGTTATAATATTAGCCGATGGAAAAGAAAAATGTTTATCATTTCTTAAGCCTGATCATACCAGTCTACAAACAAGAGGCAACTATCGTCAAAAATCTCCGACAAATTAAAAAAATTATTGACAAGATCCGATACCCTCATGAGATTATAGCTGTTGTTGATGGAATAGTTGACAGGTCACTTCAAGGCATTAAAAATGCCAACATAATCGGAGTAAAAACCATTGGATACATGAAAAATCAAGGTAAAAGCTATGCTGTTAGGCTTGGAATGTCTAAAGCCAAAGGAGACTATGTCATGTTTATGGATTCTGGCATGGAGATTGATCCAAACGCCATCTCGATGCTTCTTGAACACATGGAGTGGTACGATGCCGATATCATCGTTGGCTCAAAAAGGCATCCCGCCTCTTTTGTCAAATATTCAACCATGCGAAAAATTTTAAGTTACGGCTATTATCTTCTGATAAAATTTTTATTTGGCCTCAAAATACACGATACTCAAGCCGGAATAAAAATCTTTAGAAAAGAAGTCTTAAAAAAAGTTTTGCCTCGACTTTTGGAGAAGCGCTTCACAGGAGATCTGGAGATTCTTGTCGTAGCCAACACCCTTGGGTTCAAAAGAATATTTGAGGCTCCAATAAAAATGGATTATAATTTGGGGTCATTGACTTCAGCTGCTACCCTAAAATCCATAATTGGTATAGCCTTGGATACTCTAGCCATTTTTTACCGAAAAAATATTTTAAGATATTACAATAGACCTCATCATAGGTTTCTTAAATCCAAACATGCTTAATCTAAAACAATACATTCATAACTCCATAGAAGTCAAACAAAAAACTTTGAATGATCCAGGAATTTTAAAAAACTTAAGAAACACAATCGATCTAATAAATAGATGTTTCAAGCAAGGTAGTAAGATTTTAATAGCGGGCAACGGTGGTTCTGCTGCTGACGCACAACATTTTGCTGCAGAGATAGTCGGAAGATATAAACGTGAAAGAAAAGGTTACCCTGCCATTGCTCTTACCACCGACACTTCAATGCTTACTGCTTGGAGCAACGACTATAATTTTAATACTGTCTTTAGACGTCAGATTGAAGCATTAGGCAAAAAGGGCGACGTTTTTATAGGCATTTCAACCAGCGGAAACTCTGTGAATGTGATCGAGGGAGTTAAGCAAGCTAAGAGAATGAAAATAAAAACAGTATGCCTCTTGGGCAAGGCTGGAGGGAAATTAAAAACTATCTGTGAAATTCCGATTATAATTCCTTCTGATGAAACTTCACACACTCAAGAGTGTCACATAACTTTAATACACTATATTTGTGAGCAAATTGAAAAAAATTTTAAATGAATAAACAACGTTTGCTAGAAATTGTTGATAATTTTGCCAAGCAAAAAATTCTCGTTATAGGTGATCTTATCCTTGATTCCTACCTTTGGACTACAGTGGAGCGAATTTCCCCTGAGGCTCCAGTACCCGTGGCCAAGGTAGACTATGAGAAAAGGGAGACTTTTATTTTAGGCGGAGCAGCCAATACAGCCCACAATCTGTCGGCTTTAGGTGTGAAAACGTTTGTTTCAGGAATTGTAGGCGATGATGAAAATGGAAAAAAATTAAAACGCCTATTGAAAGAAGCTAAAGTAAATGTGGATTTTGTTATCGAAGACAAAGATCGACCAACGACCATTAAAACCAGAGTCATGGCCGGAATACAGCAACTTCTAAGAATTGATCAAGAGTCGTCGGATAAGATTAAAAGTAAAATCGAAGATAATATTTTAAACAAGATTAAAAAACTCACAAGAGACCTAAAAACTATCATTATTTCAGACTATGATAAAGGTTTTTTAACCGATGGTTTAGTCAAAGAAATGTTTAGGCTAGCCAAAAAAAATCAAATAAAAATCTTCGCTGATCCCACTCCTACCACTTTTTATAAATATAAAAATTGTTATCTTGTTAAACCCAACAAAAAAGAAGCGGAAAATATGGTACATAAAAGAATTTATGATGATAATTCAAACTTAAAAGAGATCTGTCTTGAGGTTAAAAAAATATTAAAACCCCGGACTCTTCTTATCACACTTGGCAAAGAAGGAATGGTTATTTTGGATGAAGAAAGTAGATTTCATCATATTAAAACAAAAACTAAACAAGTTTTCGACGTCTCAGGAGCTGGCGACACAACAATAGCCGTTTTTGCATGTTGTATCACAGCTGGAACAACTCTAGAAGAAGCCGCCGAGATAAGCAACATTGCATCTGGTATTGTCGTCAGCAAACTCGGCACCGCGGTCTGCACAAAAAAAGAGTTAATTGACAGTATAATGTCGTCCTAAACTTATTTCAGGATCTCGTTTATGAACAAAGCAATATTTATCGACAAAGATGGGACTTTAATTGAAGATATTCCGTTTAATGTTGATACGAACAAAATCAAATTAATGCCTTATGTTGAAGAACTCAAAAAACTTCAGGATAGGGGATACCTAATTATTGTTATTTCAAATCAAACTGGAGTCGCAAAAGATCTATTTAGTGAAAATGACTTAATACCTATTAAGGATAAACTTGCTCTTTTTTTAAAAGAAA
>JACQRR010000023.1 GCA_016206365.1 Candidatus Roizmanbacteria bacterium
AAACTCAAATCTCAAAACTAGCAGTGATCTTAATATTAAAAATGATTTAAATAAAACCTTTTCAAATTTTGAAAATTGGGATTTGAAACTTGATTGGAAATTGGGATTTGGTAATTGGAAATTTTTTAAATATATCCTTTTCGACAAACTTCTCTCCCCTCTTCTTACCCCTCTCTTAAATCTGGATAACAAAGGCAGTATCCTGGAGCTTTATATAAGGAAAAAATAGCGCTTTTGTAGCATATAGTCCATTGACCTTTGTAAACAAAAAATATAGATATGTTTTAATGAACAAATATCTTATCTTCATTCTTTTCATACTTGCTTTTCTCTCGATTACTACTTCTATCCAGGCTTTTGATCCATTTATAAAGTCGCCCAGCAACCCCCTTCCCTTCACCAATAACTTTCAAAACTGGAATGAGGTCGGACAATACCAGCCATCAGTCATATTTGATAACGGGATTTACAAGATGTGGTATGCCAGCAACTCAGGGTCCCAGTTTAAGATTATCTATGCGGTTTCCCCTAACGCTATAAATTGGGCTCGTCAGAATCTTCTTGACCTCTACCCTGGTTTTGACAACCACGACCCTGCAATTTTAAAAACCCAAAACGGTTTCACTTTATTTTTTGTTGCATCAACAAACCGTGGTAGTCAAAATTTCAAAATTTACAAGATAGACTCACCAGATGGAATAAATTTCGATACGAACTCGCGCCTGTTGGTACTGCAACCATCTAATAATCTAGAAACAAATGCTGTTTCGTCTCCATTTGTAATATACGAAAATGCTACTTATTATCTTTTTTATCTCTGTTGGGGAAGCCAAGGATTTAGAATTTGCTTGACCACTTCAACTGACGGAAATCAGTGGCAACGATGTCAAAATAATCCAATTATATCTGAGATAAGTGATGGACCAACCATCTTGACAAAAGAAGGGAAACATTATCTATTTTTCCAATCTCCTCTGGGAGTACGACAGGCAGAATCATCAGATAATTTATCTTGTTCTATGACTTGGTCTAATTTTCAAACAGTTTTGCAGGAAGCAATAATTGGTCCATCGATCTTAGAAAATCAAAATATACTCTATCTCTATTATTCAGGTTTCGAACAGCCTGGATTGACTATAAACCTTGCAACATCAGGCGTGCAGGTATCTCCCACTCCGACTATTACTCCCTCACCTACGTTAACTCAAACGCCTACACCTACTCCAACACCAAAATCTATAAAAAACAAAATTGTGCTGATTCCTGGTCTTTTTGCTTCTTGGAATAAAGATGCGATGTTACATAATACAGAAGTCTCTCAAGACAAATGGAAGCTTTTAGCATTTGTTAAAGAATACAACGGGCTCACTAAATCGCTGCAAAACCTAGGGTACATAAAAGATAAGGATTTTTTTATCTTCGCCTATGATTGGCGAAAAAACCTTGATGTTTTGGCCGATGATCTGAAGCAGTTCCTTACAAATCAAAAGCTTGCAAATTCACCGATTGATCTAGTCGGTCACTCTTTAGGAGGCCTCGTCACAAGAATATATGGGCAAAAAAATGGAATAAGTTCAATCGATAAAATTATAACGGTCGGATCTCCCCATTTGGGTACAGCAAAAGTATATAGGCTCGTCGAGGCTGGCGAAATTGAAAGAGAAGACTCAACTCTTTGGCTCATGCAAAAACTATTTTTTTCTATAAATAGGAAAATGTTCGAAACCGATAAACAAACCATACAGAATATTATGCCTGTTGCAAATGATTTATTTCCAATCTATGATTTTTTACTCGACAACGATGGAAATACCATCTCTATTCAATCCATGAAAATAAAGAATATGACTTTACTTTCTTATACATCCAGTTTTCCTCAACTTTTCACTTCGTTGACAACAATAGCCGGCAATAAAGATAATAATACTCTTTCTGGCTATAAGGTTGTACAGAGAACTAAACTGGATGTTCTGCTTAACAACTACCCAGACGGACGGCCTAGCGATAAACGTTTTGCTAACGGAGATGGCGTTATTAATACTTCCAGCGCTTTGGCAGGAAATGAGCAAATTGGTCTCCTGGCAGATCATGGAGAAATAATTTACAAGTCTCAATCTATTAAAACAATTCTTGATAAGCTCAACATTCCATATAGCCAAAATCAAATCATCGAAGGGGATGCCACTAAAATCTCTCCCTCGCTTATCTTTTCTCTACTTTCGCCCGCCGAAATGGAGGTCGAATTTAACTCCCAACAGTATAAAGAAACCGAAGGCTTAATATATATCGAAAACGCCCAACGCGGCGATTACACCTTAAAGGTGCAAGGAAGATCTCCAGGAGGCTCTTATTCGGTCTTGGTCGGACAAATATCAGACAACGACGATGAGTGGTTCGAGATTAAAGGCGAGATAAATAAGCTATTTCCATTCCTTCAAACTGATACCTATCATCTTAGTTTTAATCCAGACAATCTTCTTGATTTTCCTGTAAATCAGAATGACATTATTTCACTTTTTGATCTTTTGATTCAAAGGCTATCTCTCAGCAAAAAAGATTATCGTCACTCAAATCTGGGTGAGGCGATCGAGGAAGTTAAAGAAGCGAAGAAAAGTTTTAGTAAAAAGAAGTTTGATGACATGCGAAAAGAGCTTCTTGAGTCTCATGAAGAGATTTTTGAAGCCCGAAGAAAGGGGTCAACAATCTTTAAGAATGAATTATATGACGCGGTCTTCCAGCTAGAAAATCTTTATGAAAGGACTTCGCAAGTGTCAAATTATTCTCCAAATCAAGTAAAACTTCAAAAGAAACTAAACGATATAAAAGAAGATTACTTAGAACTCGAAGAATATCTTCTCAAACAAAAAAATAAAGGAAAAAATGTTATGGATAAATCAGTCTCACTTTCGCAAATGATCGACAAACTCCAAAAAGCCCAAGAAGAAATTTCAAAAAATAATCTCCCCCTCGTCGAAATTCTCCTAATCTCTGCCGAAAGATTGGGTAAGGAAGTGAAATAAAAATAAAGTTGACAATACGAATAAGTTTTATATACTAGCATCATGGCTTTAGAACAATTTGAAAGAGTTGACGACGAACTAAATTCAGGGTATTATCAAATGGAAACTATTATTGGAAATGACCAAAGAAAGAAAGAAAGAAAGAGTACAAGCATTTAATTTTCCAAGTACAATGTCATTAGGAGAATTTGAACGAAGGTTAGCAGAAGAACTTTTCGCCGAGGGTAAATTAGTCGCCGCTTTCAGGTATGGACATAAAGGTTTAGCTGCATTCGTTCTTAATAGAGCTTTAATATCTCGCGTTGATGGATTGGAAATTAAATATAATGAATTAACGTTACATCAAGATGAATTAGCAGATGTTGCTCCTTCTATCACGGATGATGTATGGGGTATTAAATTAGTTCAAATGGGTGGAAGATCGTCGGGCAATTTTCCCTATGCTAGGGTAACAGGATCATTACTTGACGGTAATCCATTTAGTGTAAAAATTTCTTTTTATGTTCCTCGATAAAATTAATAAATTGTGGTCGCTGAAGGATTTGTTCAACTGACTGTTTGCGAGAATTTTAAGCAATTACAGTCAGTTAATCCCGCTTTGCGGGAAATCTTCAACCACTTCAACCCGCCTGCCAAAGCTCTCTGTGAGCCCGGATGGATTTGAACCATCGACCTTTCGAATGTGAATCGAATGCTCTACCGCTGAGCTACGAGCTCTGGCTAGCGGGCAGGTGTGAATCCCGACATTCATCGGGACAAGTTCCGCGCTCTGCCGCTGAGCTACAGATCCTTTCAGCGTTTATCTGCGTTACTTTTTACATATGTCCGCTTCTATTTCTATATTATATCATCCCTTGTTTTTCAAACCTCCCTTTATTACAATGAAAACTTATGGTCATAGTAAAAGCGATCATCGATTTTGTCATGGATATTTTGGAGACGATTGTTTTTATCGGCTCACTTTTTATTGTCGTCTACCTGTTTATTATGGCTCCAAATCAGGTAAAAGGTGCCTCAATGGAGCCAGCATTCAATTCCGGTGAGTATATTTTGACAAGTAAAATTACTTATAAATTTCGCCAGCCCCACCGCGGCGATGTTGTCGTATTTAAATCCCCAATAAATCCTGACATCGACTACATCAAACGCATCATTGGCCTTCCCGGAGATCAGATCATGGTCAACACTGGAGAAATACGTATTAACGAAAATCTGCTCGAGGAAAATTATATTGCCGCAAAAACCAATACTTGGGAAGGAGGCTATATTAGAGAGGGTGTTCCAATCACCGTTCCTCCTAAAATGGTATTGGTCATGGGTGACAATAGACAAAGGTCGTCTGATTCACGTGAATTTGGACCAATTCCCATTGAGGACATAATCGGAGTGGTATTCTTTCGTTATTTTCCCACAAATAAAATGGGAAAAATCAATAATCCACTTCCCAAATCACTTCAATCATATATTCTGCCACATCTCAAAGTTTTTCAAAAAACCTCGTATCTCTTTGCTAGTCTTTTCTAAATCTCCCTTAATCTCAAGAATTATTTTGCTTTTTATCCGCGTTTGAATTATTCTGAGGCTAAGATTTTTTTTTAACGCCGTTATTTTTTGGATAAAATTATTCTTTTCCTCTGGACTTATATACTCACCTTGGGTACTCACACCATATAAAATGTCTCGTACAAGCTCTTCCGTTGCCTTCACATTTAAAGAATCCGCTAATACTTTTTCATATACTTCGATCATCACTGCTTCGTCTTTGATACGGGAGATGATAAATAAATGACTCAATGAAATACTATTTGAATAGTATCCATCAGCTATTGCTTCGGGCAACCGATTTAAGCGAAGAAGATGGCAGATGTAAGAAGATTTCACTCCCAGTTCTTTAGCAACGTCTTTAACTTTGACATCTTTTGTCTTGATTAAATGAGTAAGAAGTCTAACCTTTTGCATGATATCAGATTCTCCTTTTATCGACTCCATGAGTTGATCTATCTCAGCTGACGTAGACATACTTTTCGCCTCTTTTTTGGACAAATTTTACGATTCCTTCTTTTAATGCTATAATTGTGTAGTCTCTAGAGAGTAGGGTTCCCTGCCCAGCATTGAATTTACTACCGCGCTGACGTACAATGACATAGCCCGGCTTTACAGATTGACCTCCATAAACTTTAATTCCGAGCCTTTTTGATCTTGAATCTCTATTTCCAGAAACCGCTTTTTGAGCTTTTGTGTGTGCCATATAATAATATTAAAT
>JACQRR010000027.1 GCA_016206365.1 Candidatus Roizmanbacteria bacterium
AAAAGATAGTCTTTTGCATGCTCCTGATACCTATATGGAAAAATTAGCAGTTGGTCCTCTAGCAAAAAACCTAATAGACTTAGATGCTCCTGTAAAAGTTAACGTAAAAAAAGTTGCAAAAGCTTTGGGTAAAGACGTCAATGAAATTACAGTCATCATCCTTGATCGCGATCGGCATTTACAACTTATCAGCGAAATACGGTCGGTTGGAGCCAGAGTAAGACTAATTACCGATGGAGACGTCGCCGGAGGCATTGCTCCTTCACTTCCAGATTCAGATATCGATTTGCTGATGGGTATCGGAGCAAGCGCTGAAGCAGTGCTTGCGGCGACGGCCATAAAAATTCTTGGCGGCGAAATTCTGGCCAGATTTAAACCTCTAAAAGAATCACACGTCAGAGAAATTAAAGAGTCCGGCATAAAAAATGTCAACAAAATCTACAGGTCAGAAGATCTAGCAAAAGGCAAACAGCTAACCTTTACGGCAACCGGCGTTATCGAGGGCCCTCTTTTAAAAGGAGTGGAATTTAAAAGCAATAGCATCATTACTCATTCCATGGTCATAAGAGGAATTTCAGGAACCATGAGATATATTACAACTCATCATCATTACCGCAGAATATAGTATTTTAAATATTATGATTTGGGTATAATGTTATTGTTCGAGCTTGTCGAGAACTTTTACTTCTCGACTTCGTTATCACTTCGCTCGAAGCATATTAAATGTGAAAAGAGTTAAAGTGGGTTTAAATGGTTTTGGTCGAATAGGCCGATCCTTCACCCGTATTTCCCTCAGGCGAAATTCTTTTGAGATAGTCGCCATCAACACCAGAAAAACTTCAAATAAAATCATGGCATATCTTCTCCAGTACGATTCTATCTATAGAAAATTCGACATGAGAGTTAAAGAGGAGCAAGATGGAATCTTCATTGATGGAAAAAAAATTGCCACAACATTAGGAGATGATCCATCGCAAATTCCTTGGGAAAAATACGGAGTCGATATCGTCATTGACGCAACCGGCGCTTTTAGCAAAAAAGAAGATCTCAAAAAACATTTGCGAGGATCGGTAAAAAAAGTCGTATTGACGGCTCCCTCAAAGGACGAAGAAACCCCCCATATAGTTTTGGGAGTAAATGATAAAGAACTTGATTTTAATAATAACGATGTGATATCGAATGCCTCTTGTACCACTAACTGCGCTTCTCCCCTTTTTAAAATTCTCGACGATAATTTTAAAATTGTCTCCGGCTTTTTGACTACCTCTCATGCTTATACCCAAACACAGCCTTTGCTAGACGACACCGGTAAATCTCCCGATCGCTCGCGGGCGGCTGGGTTAAATATCGTTCCAACAACGACCGGCGCAGCAAAGGCAGTTATCAAAACGCTTCCTCACCTTGCTGGAAAAATCGACGGAATGGCCATCAGAGTTCCCGTACCAATAATTTCCTTTTCTGACGTCTCGGCAGTGGTTGAAAAACCAACAACAGTAGAAGAAGTAAATCAAAAATATAAAGAAGCATCTGAACGATCAATGAAAGGAATACTGGCCTATGAAACAGAGGTTCTAGTTTCTTCCGATTACATCGGCTCTCCTTACTCTTGTATTTTCGACGCTAATTACACAAAAGTTATAAACGAAAATTTTCTTAAAGTATTCGGATGGTATGACAACGAGTGGGGTTATTCCACGAGATTGGTTGATCTGATTGAAAAAATTTCTGATTTCTGCTAAACTCATTGACCTGTTATGTCAAAAATAACCTACATCGATGAAGCCCAATTTAAAAACAAAAGAGTTTTGCTTCGAGCCGATTTTGACGTTTCTCTAAATCCAAACTATACCATCGCCGATGACGCTCGAATTCGAAACAACCTCCCCACAATCCAATATTTATTAAAAAACCATAATCGACTAATCTGCGTGGCAAAATTAGACCGCCCCAAAGGTCGTGATTCTAAATTTTCCTTAAAAGTAGTAGTTAAAAGACTGCATCAATATCTTCCTGTGTACAAAGTTAAGTTGGTTGATGATTTCTTGTCGGCGGATAAAAAACTTTTCGCAAATCAGACTGAAAAAGAAATCTTAGTCTTAGAAAATATTAGATTCTATCCCGAAGAAAAGAAAAATGATAGCAGGTTTTCTAAAAAACTCGCTGCTCTTTCCGACGTTTATGTAAATGACGCTTTTGCCATGTGCCATAGAACCGAATCTTCTGTAGTGGGCGTACCTCGCTATCTTCCGGCTTACGGCGGGCTTCTTTTGAAAAGAGAGATCGAAACGATAACAAAAACAATTAAAAAACCAAAAAAACCCTTTGTTGCGATCATCGGCGGCGCCAAGATCGAGACCAAGATAACCCTAATTGGTAAGCTTACGGAAATGGCCGACTATGTACTGGTTGGCGGTGGATTAGCAAACACTTTTTTGTGTGCTCACGGTTACGAGATCGGGAAAAGTTATTGCGAATACGAAAAAGTTGCCAAAGCCAGACAGCTTCTTTTTCTTGCAGCTCAAAAACATACTGCAATAGTTCTTCCTTCTGACGTCGTCATCGGAGATCCCAATAATAGCGAAAATGGTGGTAAGGTCGTCAAGGTTGACCAAATTCCCAGAGGAGCGGTCGCTCTTGATATTGGCTCGGAAACCAAGGCAAAATTTGGCGCAATCATAGCTAAGGCAAAAACGATCATCTGGAACGGCCCAGTTGGTTATTTTGAAAATCCTGCTTTTCGACGTGGAACCGACTTTGTCTACTATGCCATCGCCCACAATCAGGAAGCGACTTCTATTGTTGGCGGCGGTGACACACTAGCGGCAATCTCCAGTAAAGAATATTTAGGCAAAATTACCCACGTCTCAACCGGCGGCGGAGCAATGCTCGAATTTATTGAAAAAGGTACGCTTCCAGGAATCGAAGCCTTGAAAAAATAGTATAATCATTTCATGCGTTATCCTTGGGTGTGTCTCGCAATCTGTGGAGTCTGGACAGCAACGCTTCTGGTGGTTGGTTTTCGAATAGTCGAACCTACAGTAATTTATATTTATTCATCTGTGACTGTCATAATTCTTTTTCTTTTGGGGTTTGCCAGAAGTTAATATGTTTAGAGTAATTTACTTAATATTTCTTCTCTCTAAATACTTTTCTTTATATCTTCTTACAAAAATCGGCTTATCTCAATTTCCTCGCCACAAACTAATTAAAAAATTCTTCGAAGAAGCTGGCGGAGCTTTTGTTAAATTCGGACAGATACTTGCTTTACGAGTTGATGTTCTGTCTAAAAACTTTTCTCTTGAGCTTTTTGATTTGTTCGACAATTACAAACCGTTTCCCTTTGAGGAAGTAAAGCGGATTTTTCAGGAAGAGTTGGGAGTCTTTCCCGAGAAAATTTTTAAGCATTTTGAGAAGGAACCGTTCGCTTCAGCATCTTTCGCTCAAGTACACGGAGCCAAGCTCAAAAACGGGGAAACCGTTGTGGTAAAAGTTCAGCGACCAGACGTTTTGGGGAAGATCGCAGTTGATTTTCTTTTAATCGATCTTCTATCTGTCATTGCTGACCTCTTTTTCAAGATTGAAGCTTTGCCATGGAGAGAATTTGCGAAAGAATTCAAAATCTGGACTAGAAAAGAACTCGACTACCAGACAGAGGCTGAAAACATGGATAAAATTTATAATAATCTACTAATTAACAAAATAACCGATGTTGTCATACCTAAAATCTATCATCGAATCTCGACCAAAAAAATCTTAGTTCAGGATTATATTGATGGAGTCCCCTTAAGCCGAGCCTTAAAGGAAATACGAAAAGGAAATCTGGATGCAGAAAAGTTAAAGAAAATGAATATAGATATCAAAAAGACGCCTGTTACTTTGACGTTAGAAATCTTAAGAGAATACTTTATCGATGGTTTTTTTCACGCTGATCCTCATCCGGGAAATATACTTCTTTTAAAGGATGGAAAAATTGGTCTGATTGATTTTGGAATTGTTGGTGAATCGGCCCCCAGACGCCAAGCCTTCATGAGATTTCTTTTAGCCGGCGCAAAAAGCAAATACGAAAAAAGCCAAAAAATCTATGAAGAATTTGCCTTTTATGCTTTCCAGTTTTCCGGAGAAAAAATAGAACAAATTATAAGCAGTGCCCTTCCCGCAAGTTTAGAGCAAAACAAAATAGAGAAATTTATGAAAATATTGACCATACACTTTCTCGAATATTTTAAGCGGGTTGAGACTAAAATTCGCGAAGATCTTGCAGTCATGAAAATTGATTATACGGCTATGATATTGCAGATGCTAAAGTTTGTAGCCAGATATCAAATCAAATTGCCAAAACAAATGGTGATTTTTATTAGAGCCTTAAGCATTATCGGTTTTCTCGCCAAAGAAATGGATATTGAGTTTAATGCCAGCCAGGCATTAGTCAAATTTTTTCAAAAATACCCGGAAGAGAGATTGCCAAAAATTGATAGCAGCGCGACTCCTTATAAAAGACTGGGTCGGGAGGAGGCCATAGATCGACTTAATAATTGGTTAGCTTATCTTATTGAAATCGATCCAAAACTTTATCACCTTGTAAGTAATTACATTTCAAAATACAATATCTAATAAATCTTATGCTGGATAAGTTTCTAAATTTTTATACTAAATATCCCTGGGTAGGAATTATCATCGTGGTCCACTGGTTGGCGACAGCTTTTATGATAATCTATACGGAAAATATCGACGTCGCAACGGTTTTGGGAGTGGCCTTTTTTGCTACCGTGGTTTTTGCTTACTTTGGCTTTAAAATTACTAAAGGATAAGTGGGGTTTTTCCTGTTTAAAATGAACAAAGATGAAAAAGTTTTAAAGTGAATAGATATAAAGCAGTATCGAATCTCCAACAATTTTTAAACTTTTTTCACTACATTTGTCAACCGTGTCTTGCGTCGTATGAAAATACGGATAGTCGAAATCGATGATGAGGAAACTGGGAATTCCTACAGAATATAAAGAACTGTGATCATCAAATATCCGATACTTTGTTTTTTCAAAAAAATAAAAAGGCCAGTTTCTGGACGCGATTTTCCAGAAATCTTTCACCTGCCGGTTAGCATAATCAAGCGAGTTCTCTTCCATAAAGATATTTAAATCTCTATCACAAATCATATCTACAACTATTCCAATTATTGGCTTTTTATTAGGATAGATCGTATCTACTTCTTTGGCAAAATGTTGAGAGCCAAGCGGCGTCCAATCTTTTTTTGACAAGTCCTCTTCTCCTTCTTCACCGTCAAAAAATACGATATCGACACCCGCTCGTGGGGGAAGATCTGTATTTGACAAAAACTGCGCTATCTCAAGAAGCAGCGCGACGCCCGAAGCTCCGTCGTTTGCTCCCGGGACCAAATCTTCAGGAGATTTTTCATCTTTAACGGCAAATCTTTTAGTATCGTAATGAGAACCTAAAATAATTCTTTTTTCTTCCTGTGGATTAAATCGTCCGATGATATTCTTAAGAGCATCGATCTCTCCGTCGGTCGATTGATGGTTCCATTTTTGAATAACCACATCATCGCTAAGCTTTTTCAGTTCGGAAATTAAAAATTCTTGTGTCCTTTTGTGCCCTTGAGCTCTCAAATGCCTAGGGCCGAAGCTTAGTTGTTGTCTTATATAACTCATCGCTCTATTTGCGTTAAAAATAGCTATCGTTCTCTCAAGATCCCTCTTAATTAACTGTGCAGTAAGATATTCAATCGGAGCATAATTATCAGTTAGGACTGGATATGACTTAAGTTCTCTATAATCCACGTCGATGAGTCTACTTTTTAAATCGCTTATGATTTTTTGTCTATGAGCTTTTATTTTTGAATCATCAAAGTTAATTTTTTTATCACTATTGATCCCCAAAAAAATAATATTTTGTGCTTTCTTGTAACTTGTTGAGTCAAGAGCAAAAAAATATGAGTTGGAGAAGACCGATCGAAAAGTTTTCATTAAAGAATGCGTTAGTGAATTCTTATCCGCTCTAAGGTCACCTATAAAATTTGCCACAAATACCCCATCTCTAGAAAGTTTTTTTTTAGCCAGTGAAAAAAAATCTTTTGTTGTAAAATGTACCGGCACGGAATAAAAAGAATAGTATACATCGCTAAAAATTAAGTCGTATTTTTTGCTCGAGTTTTGCAAAAAACGGCGACCGTCTTCTACATAATTTTTGAGTCGTTGAGTCTCCGACAATCTAAAATATTTTTTTGCAAGATTGAATAATGAAGGTTCTATTTCAACTACGTCAACTGTTGCAACTGGGAGATTTTTAAGAATAGCTTTCGGCACCGAATATGCACCTCCTCCTAAAACAAGCGAATGTTTGGGTTTGGGATTGGTCAATTTATACAACTCATAATATTTTGTGTAATCATATACCAGCTCGTCTGAATCTAAAAACATTGCTCCAGAGCTACTTCTATCTTGTTGGAAAAAACGCGTCGGTCTGCCATCCAGTACTCCGTCATAAATGCTGATTTTTTCATAAATTCCGTCTTTGCTGTATAAAAAGTTTTTATCACTTTGAATAAATTGTGTAAGAGAAATTAAAGCGGTAAGCGTTATTATTATTAAGATTATTTTTTTATTTTTCTCACATGATATGAGTAAACCAATAACACCTAAAAAAACTAACACTAATCCCACAGTTATAACGATTTGATTTAAACCAAATCTCGGTATCAGAAAAAAACCAGAGCTTATACTTCCTGCTATACTTCCTAAAGTTGACCAAAAGAAAACCTCACCCGATACTCTACCTACGCCCTCTTTCGGCATACTTATTTGCCGTAATTTGATTGCATATGGAGATAGCATACCCAATAAAAAACTTGGGGGAAAAAATAAAATAATTGAAGAAATTAAAGGTCCGCTAACTATCGAGAAACTACTTCCCATGGTAGGAAGTAGAGAATATATCAATAATTTCAGAAGAAAAACGCTAAAGCCGCTAATAAGTATTATTCCAAAAAATAACTTTTCAGAAGGAAATTTATCTGAAACTATTCCTCCGATATAATAACCCAAACTCAAAGCGGTAAGGACTACACCTATAACACTGGAGAAGGTGTATAAAGTATTGCCAAAAAACGGTGAAAGAATGCGGGTTGCTGTAACCTCAACGATTAAAACCGCAGCGCCCGTTATAAAAACCGAAGCTAACAGACCGTATCGTCTGAAGAATAATTTCATAAATCAAATTAAGTGTAACATAAAGATGTTATAATGATCCAAATCATGAAGACTCAACTGCTCTATCTTGAAAACTCATACCTTAAAGAAATGGATGCTGTTGTACTTGAAGTAATACCTGACGGAAGCGGTTGGAAAATAATTTTGGATAAATCAGTTTTTTACCCTATGGGCGGAGGACAACCCACAGATCAAGGAACAATTACTTCTGATTCTTGGAAAGGCGATGTATACCAGGTTCTTATGAAAGACGGAGAAATCTGGCATTATGTCAAAGCACTATCTGTGCCAACAATAGGAATGAAACTTCATGGAGTCATAAACTGGGAGAGACGATACAAAAATATGCAAGTCCATTCGGCAGGACATATTGTCGACTTTGCCATGTATCTTTTAGATTATTCTCCAAATACGTTAATGCCTTTTAAAGGCGACCACGGTAAAAAACCCTACATTGTATATATTGGCGAATTAAAAGAAGATATAAAACAAAAACTCGAAGATAAAGCAAACGAACTCGTCAAAAAAGATCTCAAGTTTACTACTCTTTTTCAACCTTTTAAAAATCTCCAAAAAGAAGCCATTTATTTACAACCAGGATTACCGCTGAATAAACCATTAAGAACGCTAAGATTAGAAACTGTTGGTGCAGTGGCTGACGGAGGCACTCAGGTAAGATCTACAAAAGAAGTCGGAAAAATTATCATCCCATTAATTGAAAATAAAGACGGAAATACAGTAGTTAATTACTTTGTAGCCCCACTGTCATCCTGAGCGTTAGCGAAGGATCTAGCGATCCGCCGTCTGGCGGAGAGCGTAAAAACGCTTACGCTAGATTCTTCACTTCGCTACGCTTCGTTCAGAATGACAAAGAATAACTCATGTTAAGTATAATTTTTTAATATCTTCTGACATCTTGCAATATCTTCTAATATCTGTTAAAAATATGGCTGATGAAATTGAATTATGTCTATAAAAAAACCTCAAGAATACAAGAGTATCTTCATAAACTCGAAGTCATAAGAGGCGTCATTGATCTTTTACCCAATCTGCCTCAAGTAGAAGAAAATCTGCGGCGAAAGTCGCTTTTAAAAAGCTCTCTTTATTCTGCACGAATCGAGGGAAACAAACTCCAACTTAAAGATTTTCAATATAAAGAAAAAAATAACTCAAAAAATAGTGCTAAGATAGAAGTTTTTAATATTTTAAAAGCTCTACGATGGCTCTATTCTAACAGAATTCCCAAAAAATTGTCAGAGCCTCTTATTCTCAAACTGCATAAATTGGTTATGTCAAATCTTACCCCCGATGCAGGCTACTTTCGGACCGAGCCGTCGGCAATTTTCAATCAAGCCGGCGTTGCAATCTACCTTACGCCTCCCCCTCCTCAAGTAATTACTCTGGTAAAAAAATTGGCGCAAATAATAAATTCATCTAAAGAATCTCCACCGACAAAAGCTGCTATTTATCATTTTGCTTTTGAAAAAGTTCATCCATTCTTAGACGGAAACGGCAGAGTTGGCAGAATTCTATCGACCTACATTCTTAAAAATGGCGGATTTTCCTTCCGCGGGTTGGTCTCCCTGGAGGAATTTTTTGAAAACAGGATGCAACAATATTATGACCTTTTGACCATCAGGGGAAAGGATATCACTGATTTTGTCGAGTTTTTCCTCGAGGGATTGTGCTATCAAGCAGAAAAAATGCTAGATGGTTTAAAAAATCAGAGTGAAGAACTTCCGGAAGACAGACTATTGCCTAGAAGGCAGGAGATTTTGTCGATTATAAGAGATCATCAAGTGGTTTCATTTAACTTTATCAAAAGGCGCTTTGCTAAAATTCCAGAAAGTTCGCTGCATTACGACCTTAAAAAGCTGATTAAAGGCGTCTTCGTCAAAAAACTAGGCACCACCCGAGGAGTAATGTATGCAGAAAATAAAAAATAGGACTTCATTTTATAACTCTCAAAAAAGATCTTGGTGAAAGAATCTTTATTCCTTTGAAATTTTTTAGCGTTAAAAGATCCTTGTCTCCTGTTATGATAAAATCGGCTTTGCCGCTTTTGGCCGTATCAAGAATCATATTATCTTTAGGATCTCGACATATTTTAGTAGTATAACTGGGAAAAATCTTTTCCGTATACTCTTCAAGCTCTTTTACCCATTTTGAGACTATTTCATCAGCAACTCGAAATTTGTAACGTAATTTGGAGCGAAATTCATCTAGTAACTCTGGAGAAAGAAGAAGAATATAAGTACTTTCGTAGCGGAATTTATCGAGACATTTTTTTGGCGTTCCTCCCCAAATTAAACCTGAGATTAAGACATTAGTATCAACGACGACTCTTATCATCATCCTTTTCTAAAATTTCTAGCAATTGGTCGCCGGTCATCTTATTGGGATTATATCCCTTTTTTTTAAGCCAGGTAGCTATATTCTGCTTAGTTTTTTTGGCAAGTTCATCGAGCCTAACATTCCAAAGCCTTTTTGTCTCCTGCGTTAAAAGTTCGTAGTCTTTGTATGAGATGATCACTGCTTCAGGTTTACTATCCCGCAATACAAGAAGAGGTATTGCTTCTTTTTTAACCATATCGAAAATCTTCCGAGTATTAGCTCTTAGTTCGGTTATGCCTATTATTTTGGGAAGAGGAATATTCATATAATCAAAGTATAATGTACGTTTTAACGTATGTCAAGAAGTATTCTAAAATTTCAGAAATTTAACATGCTGAAGTAAAATGATTTTGAAATATTAACTCTTTGTCCCTCGCTTTCGCTAATAAAAAATAGAATTTCACTTAAAATATTTAAAGACAAAAGTACTTAGCACACCTAAACTGTAAGCGACACCAAAGTAAAAAGTAACCGGCAGTTGGGCAAACTTTCGCTTGGCAAAAAAGAGCAGGTAGATTGCAAGCGCCATGACAGAAGCAAACACCCACAAATCAATTCCTATATCTTCAAAAGCCAGATTGGCAAATATACCCAGAGCGATAAATAAACTGTTCGGAACTATAAAGAGCAAGTCCTTAGTTCCAACAGATTTTTTTCTCGGCAGGTTATACTCCAAGAGCATCAGAGATACGTTCATCAAGACGAAACCCAGATAATAGACATAGTGACTAAACTCGTCATCGTTGAAAATAACAATATTGCATAAGGATTTATTTAAAACCTGTTTTTCACAAAATCGTGCATGCAAATAATTCGTCACCTCATGATCACCTGACCCTGCTCCAAAAAAATAGATACCTGAAATCAGAAGAACATTGAGAAATACAAATAATGCGGTTTTTCTAAATGGACTATCATAGACAATCTGCTGCCTCAAAAGATAGTAAAGGATAATCGCCATTAATGGAATAGGCAGCATCGCATTAAAATCCAGCCAGCGCAAAAACTCAAACGATTGGAGATACGAAGAAGTAAGTTTTGTCAGCCGATTCAAAGAGAGCAGAATAATATTGAGCGATAATCCTGTAAGTATGAGGTGAATTTTTTTCATTGGTCGAGATTTACGAAAAAGCAAAGTCCTAAACCGATCTTTGATCTGGTTTGTGGATTAGAACCGAATTTTAAAGCTGTTAGCTCGGCCGCCTTCCTTCGACTTCGCTCAGGACGAGTCGGCGGCCTCGCTTCCGTTTACCCTGAGTTAAGTCGAAGGGTTATTTTTTGCGCGCGATTTTGTTCGGCGAAGCCGAGCATTTATTTTATTTTAATGCTTTTCCCCTTTATCTTTTTATATAACTCGTAGAATATTCCAACTGCTCCTGGAAATACTAGAATACTTGCGAAAATAACGGCTGTAGGGCTTATGTCTCCCTTACCTTCGGCTTCTGACATATATCCAACCATTAACCCAAATATAACCATAATAAAATAAATAGTTAGCTTAGGATTCTCAGAAACAATTTGCGTTATACTTTTTTGTTTGGTTTGCATATCATCACCTCCATTCGTTTATTTTTTGTCTAAATGAGATTTATTATACAAATACCACTTGCTTTTAACAATCTAG
>JACQRR010000028.1 GCA_016206365.1 Candidatus Roizmanbacteria bacterium
GCAAGTTGGTATGGTACGAAGCAAATATTAGAGGGAAAGACAGAAACTGTAGATGATGTGATTGGCAAAATTCAAAGAGTGAGCGGAGACGAGGTGATTGAGTTGGCTAAGCAGATATTTCGACCAGAAAAATTAAATTTAGCATTAGTTGGTCCGTTTGAAAAATTAAATCTACAATTTTAATCAAATTCCAATAATCTATGTTTAATTTTCAATAAATGTCAATACTCAATATTCCAAGTCCAATACATACCAATTAACCAATTCTCAATTTCCAAGATTTGGTAGTATTGTGGTTTGAGCCTGGGAAAGTATTGGAGTTGGTCATTGGACTATTGTTATTTTTTAAAAAATATGAAATGTTTTTTATCTTAATCTTCATGCTCGGTTTGGCGATCGGGTCTTTTTTGAATGTCCTTATTGATCGCTTACCTCAAGAAGAGTCGATCATAGGTCGATCTCACTGCGACCATTGTAAAAAAGATTTGGCTTGGAATGACTTGATGCCGATTTTATCCTATGTCTATCTGGGTGCGCGTTGCAGGTATTGCGGGAAAAAGTTATCTTTTGTTTATCCTCTGGTTGAGATAATTACTGCAGCGTTGTTTGTATTTGTCGTTTCACTTCCCTCATTAAACCTCCGAGGTTCTCCCGCTTCGCTCCTCAACCTCGGAGGTTCTAGCGCCGTGGAAGGAGCCCTCCTCTCGATACACGTTTTTGTCCTGGAGAAATTAGCCCTTTTAGGGATTGTATCGATGGCAATTGTCATTTTTTTTTCTGATTTAAAATATCAGATAATTCCTGACAGTATTCAGCTCTCTTTATTTGCCTTTTCTTTTTTGTTTTTAATCACCAAAGGAGTGACGCCTCAAGTTTTTCTTGCTCAAGTGGTGGCCGCTTTCGCCGTCATGTTGCCAATCTTAATAATTTTCCTTGTAACACGAGGTAAAGGAATGGGCTTTGGTGATGTTAAATTTGCATTTAGCCTGGGATTTCTATTGGGGATAGTAGATGGGGTTCTGGCTTTATACACCGGATTTATCACCGGTGCTTTAGTTGGAATCGGGCTCATTTTTTTGCGGAAAAAGGGATTAAAAAGTAAAATTGCCTTCGGCCCTTTTCTAGTTTTAGGCTTATTAACAATGCTTTTTTTCAAAAATAATATTGTTCAGCTTTTAAAACACTTCTACCGATTCTAATAGATAAAATATCTCTCAGCATAAAGCTTCGCTTGATAATACGCTCTAATTTATTAAAATATATTAATATGCTAGAACTGCTTTCAAAAAATCTGAGAAGGGGTAGACTTCCAGATAGAATTGCTGCCGCTTTATTAGGTGTTTATCTGAGATTACGTAGAACCGATATTCCTTTTTCAGAATTTAGACCTCCCGCGGGTACTAATTATCTTAGTCTGGTTGATGATATAGGACTAGGTAACAGGGTTAGCGAAGAATATTTGACGACACGAGCGATGACTTTCGAGCAAAAAGGGTTGGTGGAACTGGCAGATGCCACACAAAGAATAATTGGTTTTGCCTCGGCTAGGGAAGGAATTGATAGGATAGCTCAATCAGAGGCCGTCGGTCAAAGAGAGGAAGACCATCGAAGACAACTAGCGGTAGATAAAGCCAGGCCTTATTTAATAAATTTCTTGCTGCATTATTTAGATCCAAAAGCTCAGTCTCAACCTATACATCTAATCGAAGATGTTGAGGGTAATAGACGGTCAGTAATGTATGAAATGACAATTAGGGAGATTTTTAAAGTTCTTGGTGTAGATTTAACAAAAGACCCAGAATTGCTGGAACTAAAAGAAAAGGAAATAGCAGATTTATTTAGCGAACTGGAAAAAAGCGCGGATAAGGTTTTTAGTATTTTAAGTATTAGAAAAGAAATTTTAAAGAAAGATAATTTTGAGGGTATTTTAAGTGAACACGAAGCAAAACTGAGCCGTTTTTTTGAATTTGGAATCGCAGGCGGACACAGTAGACTTGACAGGAGGCAATTTGAGATTGATGCAAGAGCTTTAAGAATTGAAAGAAGAAAAACGGCTTTAGAAGATGTTTATATAGAGAGAGTCACTTCAGTTTCGCCTGGCCAACAAGGTAAAGAGTTAGTTCGGGTTGTCATAGGAACGTAAGAGATTGTTTAAGCGGATCACTAATAAGTTTAAATTAAAATCCACCCGATGAAATTGGATTGAATTGGTGAAAAATTTTGTTATTATGAATTTTATGCAGGAAAGAACTCTTTTGATAATCAAACCAGATGGGGTAGCGAGGGGTTTAGTCGGTGAAATTTCTTCACGTTTTGAAAGAGTAGGACTCAAAATTGTGGCGGCAAAATTTACTAAAGCCGATCAAACGCTTGCCGAAAAGCACTATCCGAGCGACCGAGATGTTTGGCTTAGAGGAATGGGGGAAAAGACACTGGAAAATTATAAAAAATTTGGCGTAGATCCGGAGAAACTTCTTGGAACCACAGATACATTGAAGATAGGAAAAATAATTCAGGGTTGGCTTGTGAAATATATTATTTCAGGCCCGGTGTTGGCATTCGTCTTGGAAGGGCCACATGCAGTAGACTTGGTACGAAAGATCTGCGGCCACACGCTTCCTTCCGAGGCCGTACCGGGAACGATTCGCGGCGATCTTGCCTATGATTCATCCTATCTTGCCAATACGGGAAAAAGAGCGATTAAAAATCTTGTCCATGCTTCGGGATCTTTAGAGGAGGCAAAATACGAAATTTCTCTGTGGTTTTCTCCGAGTGAAATCTTCGGGTATGAAAGGGTGGAAGAGAAGGCGATGAGATGAAATAGGATTACCACGAATGATAGCGAATTTTCACGAATAATTGTACCCCCAGTGGGAATCGAACCTACATCGCAGGTTTAGGAAACCTGTGCTCTATCCATTGAGCTATGGGGGCTAGCTGGATATATTTTAGCAGATACTTTTGTTACTTTAGCTTCTGATCGACATTTAGCTAATGTAATCGATATTACTTGTAACCGTTCAGGAATCGTCAAAGAATTGTCATTCTGAGCACATTCGACAAGCTCAGTGTAAACTCCGCGA
>JACQRR010000029.1 GCA_016206365.1 Candidatus Roizmanbacteria bacterium
CAAATATTACAGTTAATTTAATACAGAATAAAACAAACCTCGGTTATCCAAAAGCAAATAATCAAGCCTTGAAAATAGCTAAAGGGAAATACGTTTTATTTCTTAACTCCGATACGATCATAGAAGCGTTAAATTTTAACACCATTCTTAAATACTTTGAGAATAATCCTGAGGTTGGAGTTTTGACGGTAAAAGTCTTATTGGAGAACGGCAGCATTGACCCGGCATCACATCGGGGTTTCCCCACGATTTGGAGGTCTTTTTGTTACTTTGCAGGTCTTGAAGAGCTTTTTAAGCATGTTCCTTTTTTTAAAAAAGTTTTCGGCGGATATCATCTGGTTAGTCTTGATAAAGATAAGATACATGAAATAGATTCACCAGCCGGGGCTTTTTATCTAACGAAAAGAAGCATATTGAATAAAATGAATGGATTTGATGAATCGTTTTTTATGTATGGCGAGGATTTAGATTTGTCATTTAGAATCAAAAAACTGGGATATAAAATAATTTATTATCCTAAATTTGAGGTAATTCACTTAAAGCACGCCAGTGGGCTGGATACCAGTGATGTTATAACTAGAAAGAAAGCAAAGTATCATTTTTTTGAGGCGATGAAAATTTTTTACCGGAAGCATCATGAAAAAAATCACTTCTTTTTAGTTAATAACTTTATTTACATTTTAATCGATATATTAAGAAAAATTTATGAATAAAATCGGAATTGATGCCCGTTTGTATAGCCAAACAGGAGTCGGCGTTTATCTTCGCAACCTACTTTACTTTTTGGAAAAGATCGTGAAAAATCAGTTGCTTTTTTATATTTACTTAATGCCGGAAGATTATGATCGGGTGCAATTCAGATCAAGTTATTTTGTCAAAAAAAAGATTGATTATAAATGGCATACGCCGGGAGAGCAGATTGGATTCGCCAAACAGCTTTATAGCGACGGGCTTGATTTGGTTCACTTTACCTATTTTGGCTATCCAGTAGTCTATAAAAAAAAATTTATGGCCACGATTCATGACGCTACTCCTTTATTTTTTAAAACCGGCAAAGCCTCGACTAAGCCCGCTTTTTTATATGAGCTTAAATTTCGAGCCTTTCAATTTGTTATCTCGCAACAGGTTAGAAATGCGGCAAAAATTATAACGCCCTCAAACACAGTCAAAAGGCAACTTATAAAAATATATGGAGATTCTGTCGAAAATAAAATAAAAACCATCTATGAGGGAGTTAATTATGAATTAATTGAAACGGACAAGCGTCATTCTGAGGACACCGACTTTGGCGGGGGACTCCAGAATCGATTCTGGAGACCCGCCCGCCATGTCAAGCAAGGCGTTGCTTTTTTCATCTATGTTGGCAATTTTTACCCTCATAAAAATGTCGAGCGTCTAATTAGAGCATTTGCCAAAGTAAAAACTGATGTTAAGTTGGTGCTAATAGGGCCGGATGATTTTTTTGCCAAAAGGTTATATCGTTATATCGATATAACGATACGAGGTAGAGTAATTTTCTACCACAATCCGTTAAAGGAAGATTTGCTATTTTTTTATAAAAATGCTTTGGCGCTGATACACCCGTCACTTTCGGAAGGATTTGGCCTGCCTCTAGTTGAGGCAGCTTACTTTGGGCTTCCGATCATAGCTTCGGATATTGCTGTATTCCAGGAAATACTTGAGGGAAAATATATTGCTTTTAACCCACAGGATGCAGATGATATTGCAGAAAAAATCAAAGATTTTCTAAAGAAGAAATCAACATTCGATTACACAAAAATTCTTAATAAATTTTCCTTTGAGAGAATGGCTAAGCACACTTATATCTTTTACCAACAATTACTTGCCTAAACCATAGGTAGATATACCGTGAAGACGGTACCTTTTCCAACTTCTGACTCGACTTTGATTGTGCCTTTATGAAGCTCTACAATTTGTTTTGAGATATAAAGACCTAAGCCCGTTCCTGGCGTTCTATTCTGTTTAGCTTCCTCTAATCTGCCGAATTTTTGAAAAAGCTTAGGAAGGTTTTGTTTGGAGATCCCCGGACCTGTATCTGAAACGCGAGCCGCTATTTTATTTTTTTCAATAGTGAAATATATTGACACGCTTCCCTTGTTCGGAGTATATTTGAGGGCATTTCCGATTATATTCTCAAATACTTCAGAAAGTTTATCTTTGTCCCCGCTTACCATAAGTTTTTCCGGATAGGGTAGCAGAGTAATGGTAATGTTTTTTTCGCCAGCCTTGACCTTTAATGTATTATAAGAATGCATTACCAGGTCAAAAAGATTAACTATATCTATGTTTAACTCTAGCCTTTTTCCCTCAATGCGCGAGATGGTAAGCATGTTTTGCACCAGCTTAATCAGATGTTCAGTTTCGGCAGATGCAATCTCGAGATAACTTCGGATTTGAGGATCGAGACTATTCGATTTATTTAGCACCATCCACAGGTAGCTTTTGACAGCGGTCATTGGTGTTCGAAGCTCGTGAGAGGCAAGGGAGACAAATTCATCCTTGAGTTTATCGAGTTCCATCAGCCGTAGATTTGCTCTTTGAATTCGATCGTATAAAAGTGAATTGTCTAAAGCAATAGATATTACCTCTGGAAGGCGGTCGATCAGGTCTTTTTGATAGGCGAAGTAGGGTTGATTTTCTTCTCTTGGGCTTATGATCATGCTGCCGATTGCTTCTTCTCGTGCGACCAGGGGATAGATGAGAAAAGACTTCATGTCAACCGTATCTTGAATTTTTCTGCAGGCTTTCTCGTTGATGATTGATTTAAAAAGGTTGTAAAGACTTTCTGTTTGATACATCTTCCTCTCTTTGATTGCCTTGATAATCAAATTACTATCGTCATTCCAGGAAATTTTGACGGAAAACATGGCTCGCTGTAAATTAGGATCTACGTCGTTTATTGATTTGCTTAGCGAGATTCCATGCGGCGTAAGGAGACTTTCTTTTTTATTGAGAAGAAATATGTAGACTGCTTTTAGGCCGGCCTCGGCTACAACAGCTTGGGCAATCTGCCTGACCACTTCTTCGATGTCAGTAACTTTACTCAATATAATTTCATCTATTTTTCGAAGCAGAGCCAAAGTTTTATTCCTTTCGGTTAACTCTAGATTTTTTTTGTAAAGTTCTTCAGCAATATGAGAAGATTGATCCATATTTAATATTCATTATATAAATAAATTAAAGTGAAATATACCATTGTCATTCCGCACTCGATGCGGAATCTATTATATAGATTCCCGCTTTTGCGGGAATGACAAATTGTATTTTTGAAGTTAGCGAAGAACTTGGGGAAGTTGATCTTGAGAAAGTTGAGTCTTATAACGGACTATTGCCTCTTTACATACCTCCACCGAGGCTTGACCAAATAAGGTTTTGTATTGTTCCACAAGATTTTGCAAAATTTGAGTTTTATTGCCTTCGAAAGAGACTTTGTGCTGTTGCCAATCTACTTTTAGACCCTGGACTTTTCGCGCCTGCTCAAGGGCGATGGGGCCGATGATAGTCTCCTGCTCCTCAATTATCTTTTCAGCCAATATGGCAAAAATATCCATAGTCATCACCTATAATCATTAAAAGCGATTAAACCTAAACTCATTATGGTGTAGGAAGTTGCGTACATAAGATCATTCCATCCCCCATTCACATAAGTTTCAGCTCCAGCTGTATATAAAAAGGCGTATTCAGTTAAAAATTGAAAGAAGAAGGCAAAAACTAAATATAGAATTCTACTTTTCATACTTCCTCCCAGTAGATTTCTCGACAAAGTAAATGTGAATAAAGCAATAGATACAGGGATAATTTCTCCCAAAGGATAACCAATATCAAAAAATAGTTTGATAGGATTGGACAAATCAAAACCTATGTCTTTTAAAAAGAGCGCATAGGATAAAATGAGCGCTACAAACGGTATTAGTAAAGCCCAGAGTTTTCCGCTTCTAGTCTTTAAAGAAAATTTTGCTCCAGAGGCATGAGCAAACATCCAGGCGCCAATTGTATAAGCAGGAATTAAAGCAAAATATCCCAAATCTGCAAGGGATGGATAAGGAACTTCAACTTTAGCAATTACATTGTAATAGGTCCAGATTTGCAGTCCAAACCATTGACCTAAAAGGCCAAACGGTAAAAGAATCAATCCTCTTCCGATTATACTTTTCCATCCACCCCATTTATCATAAGAGATCTTGATTCCATAGATAGCTCCGCTTAAGCCTATCAACCCGTAAAACCAGTTAAATAAGTAGGCTTCACTTGTGCCAAGACCAATAAATTGAAGCTTGATCCACCAGGAAGAAACTATTAAATAGAGAAGCAAGATCCAATAGGTTAATTTATTTTTTAAAATTGTTTTAACCATCTATTTTAAAAATAGTACTTCAATCAGAAAAAATCAAGCTTTTTTGCTATAACAAACATCATTCCCTTATAACCTTCATAATCTGGTGACTTTTCATCTACGACCTCTGCTTTTATTGAATTAAGATTTAGGATTTTAAACCCTAACCTATTAAGAATTTTTTTTATATCCTTCTCATTAATATCGACTGCCGGAAAAAAATTATTGCCAGCACGCCAGTAAGTAGCGTTTTTCAAAGCTGACATTGCTAGAATTCCCCCCTTTCTGACAAGAGAACAAATATTGGTAATTAGCTGTTTCCATGTTTTTTTTGAAGAAGTTATCGAATCAGTTACGAAATTAACGTTAACTAGATGATAATAATTACGATATTTTTTCCCTAGTGGATCAATCTTATGGGCATCGCAATAGAAAAACCTTGTCAATTTTTCCCTTATTAAATTCTCTCTTCGTATAATGTCCTCGTCTTTAATTTTTTTTCGGCCTTCTATCTGTAAAGCTTGGATTATAAACGGTTTCCAATTAAAGGCTTCTGGTGAATTTTTCTTCCACAGTTTGATTTCATTTAAGTTTTTATCTAAATAATCGGCAAAATGAATTTTGCTGACTAATGGTGCTGCCGAGATAAGCGGATAGATTGTCGGTCCTCCACTAAACTCTAACATTAAGGAATTTTTAGAGATATGCTTATATGCCTTAACGAAAAATTTCAGTAGATTTAAGTTCTCGTTACCTATATGGGTGTAGTATTCATTTAAGTAATCTCTAGGATTAAAAGTTTTAAACTCTGTATCTATTTGCGGTTTTAACATTAAAATATTTATCCTCCAGTTCGGAATAAAAGCAGCCCAATACCAATTAAAACTCCAACTGAAATGGCTTTGTCAACAGGGCCCCATAGGATAAATTTACCACTTACTATTGCCACACCGATTATAGTAACTACAAACCAGGTAATGGTTTGAATCTCTGCGGAAATAACTCCAACTTGTTGCATGTATTTTATCGCAAACCAATAAAATAATATACCAAAGCCAAATCCCGCTGTAGATTTTGCCGCTTCGGATAATATAAACTTACCATTTTTCCAAACGTTAGAAGAATGCAGGAAACCTTGTGAATCTCCTATGCCAGAGATTACCGTCAAGAAAATTATTAATAAAATTACAGTAGCTTTATTCATTATCATCACCCCATTTCTCCGATTTATAAAAAGCCCCTAGCGATGTAAAATCAATTTTATCCGCTATGTTTCTATGATAAGGTTAGATAACTTTCAAAAATTCTTCAATAGTCACACCAGCGTCATTTTCTATTATTGATTTCAAGAGTGGTTTTTTAATTTAAGATTTTCAAGGTAGAGGAGTATTGCTTCTTTGATATTTTGTTCTACCTCATCTATAGTGTCTCCTTGCGTGTGGCAACCTGGCAAAGCTGGCACATTTACTACATATCCTCCCTCGGGATCTTCTTGGTAAATAACAGAATACGATAGTACGTTTTTGTATTTGTCGATGTTTCTCATGTTAAAATTATAGCACAATTTTTATCCTGCAAGATTACCACTTCTCCGCTTTATAAACTGCTGTAACTAAAGTGCAGGCGGAGGAACACGATATTTTTAGCTATATTAATCTTCTTAATTCATCGGGACTAATTTTAATATCTCTCAATATCTTGCGAAGTAGTCCTTTTCCGATAGTTTTTCTATGAATTGGAATCGAAGTTCATCTGCCATCTGGGTGAATAAAAATTGCATGACTGCCACTTTGCCTATCTTTTACAAATCCTTGTTTTTCTACGATTTTGATCAGTTTTACAGGTTTAATTATGGAAAGATATGCCATAGGGGATCGAGAGATTTTTGATGCCGACAAATTCTGTGTTGCTATCGTCAGGTAAAAGACCCCTTGTTTTTCTAGCATCTAAATGAAGTTTGATGACATCTTGTATATTTTTGATCGCTTCTTCAAATGTATCGCCTTCGGTGTAACATCCCTGTAGTGTAGGAAGAGAGGCTACAAAAATTCCATCCTCGTCTTGCTCAATAATTACTCGATAGTTTAAAACTTTGGGCATAAGATCCGACCTCCAACTATAGAATAACATCCAGAATCACCTCTGTCAACTTTATGTTAGTATTGTAAGAGTTCACGATCCTTGACAAAATTTATATGTTCCATGTCATTCCGTGCTTGACACGGAATCTATATAGATTCCCTCTTTCGAGGGAATGACAGTTGTGTGTCAAGAAGCGTGAATAGTTACTTAGTATTTTTAAGTAATATCCCACTTCTCCGATTTATAAACAGCCAACACCAATGTGCAAGCGGCTGAGTTGGTAACTTTGACAGTGCGCATCTTCATCTGCATTCTTTTTTCAGCAAATGGAAAACCACGCAACCGGCAAAGATCTGTCAGGGATTTTTTTACCTCGGCAGTCAGATTTGATTCGACAGCGCTTTCAGTTTCGCCTATTTCTTCGTGCTCGACAAATACCCCTTTACCATTTTTCAGCTGATACCATCCCAGGGCTGCGCCAATGCATTTTCCCGATTCTCGGCTTCTGATTTCCGAGCGGACGACATATAAGCGATCGCCATACTGTTTTCGTGCGGCTTTAAATTTTTTAAGTTTTATTACAGATGCGGCAGGGATTATTGAAGAGATATATATAAGATTAAAGTTATAGACACCGACGTCTTTTAAAGCAGCATCAAATGCCGAAAGCGGAGTCTTGCCGTATCCGATTCCCGAAGTAATAAAAATATCCATAACTATAATATATCATTGCAATATCCTTTTATCAGGACTTACGCATTCTATTGTCATTGCGAGTCCCGCCAGTGGACGGGACGTGGCAATCTCAAATGGGATTGCTTCGCTTCGTCGAGTCAGACTCAACTTCGCTCGCAATGACAAGCTAAACTAAAATTAGCTGCGTAACTACTGCTTTTATGCTAGGTAAGCCTTTATTTTATTGACTAACTCATCTGGGTTGAGGCTACTTTTAATGATATACTCAAATCCGAGTTTTTTAATTTCATCGATTTCTTTGCCCTGGTCAAGGTTAGTAAGAAAAACTATTTTCTTATTTGGTTTTGCTTCTTGATCGTCTTTTAATTTTTTAACTATTTCTATACCTCCCAACTCTGGCAATAGAATGTCAAGCAAAACCAGATCCCAACCGCCCTGTTTCATTTTTTGATAAGCGGTAAGACCATCGGAAGCGCTTTCGACAAAAAAATTCTCTCCGGTGAGCAAGTCGGTGTAGAGTTTTAGTAATAATGGATCGTCTTCAACTAGTAAAATCCTTTTATTATCCATATAATAACTAGATAGTATCATTATATAGGTTAAAAAGTCAAGATTCACATAAAAGTCAAAAGTTAAAAGTCAAAATGCAAAATCACAATTCAAAATTCAAAAGTAAGTTTGTGTCATCCTGAATCCTGATATTCATCAGGACAAGTTTTATTTTAGGATCTGGTTTTTTTATGTCTTATTATGTGTACATATTATCTAATGTAAAAAGAACCGTTTTTTATATAGGAATAACTAATAACAGGAGTTACACGATTAATTATAGTTTAATTTGTCATGTTGAGCGAAAGCGAAACATCCCTTGCGAATGCCGAGTCTGACTCGGCGAATGCAAGACTCAAACAAGTTGAGAGATTCTTCACTTCGCTACGCATCGTTCAGAATGACAGTGCGTAAATCCTATAATAATTTAAAAAGAAGAACTTATAAACACAAGAATGGCCTGGTTGAAGGATTTAGTAAAAAATACAAATTAAAAAATATAGTTTACTTTGAAGCATATAAAGGAATTGAAGAAGCAATAATAAGAGAAAAGAAATTAAAAAATTGGAGAAGAACTTGAAAGATAAACTTGATTAAAACAAAAAATTTCACTCTTAAAGACTTAGCAAAAGATTGGTAACTAAAATCAGATGCTGAATCAAGTTCAGCATGACAATTATTTATAGTAATTTAAGACTTTGCCTTTTGAATTTTAAATTATGCTTAAAAAAATTGTAGTCGCAATATTTTTCTTAAGCATAGCATTATTGTATTTCCACAACCTAACTCGAGACATATATGGCGGCGATATTGGCGATTTAGTCACAGCCTCATATCTATTCGGCGTAGCACATCCGCCAGGATATCCGCTTTTTACTTTTCTTGGCTTTATACTCTCTCGCCTGCCGTTTCCGGCGCCTCCCGTTACTAAAGTGGCGCTCATTTCGGCTATTTCATCTTTTATTGGTCTTGTTATTTATTACAAATTCTCACTAAAAGTAACTAAAAGCCTGTTGCTTTCGCTTTTGACAACTTCGATTTTAGCATTTTCTTATTTTTTTTGGCTAAACGCCGAGATGCCAGAAGCTTTTGGACTGAACAATTTTTTTGCCATAGTTCTTCTTTATTTTGCAATTCAATTTTATGAGCGAAAGAAGAAACGATACCTTTATTTGCTGGGGTTTTTTGCCGGGCTATCTTTGACTCATCATCAGACAATTATCACGATTTTTCCCGGTTTATTAATTTTAAGCCTTAGACATTTCAAATTTGTACTGACAAAAAGGAGATTTATACCAGCTGTATTGTTGTTTATCCTGGGTTTTTCCGCATACATCTATGTTCCTATTGCCGCCAGACAAAATCCCGCGGTGAACTGGGATAACGCCTCAAATCTCAACAATTTTCTCCACCTTGTTTTACGAAAAGACTACGATTATGCGCCGAGCATTGCTCATGGAGTCCCTACGCAGGTTCATCGTACAGTTTTGTCTGATTATCTAAAAACAATTCTGGCAACCTACTCTTATCAAGTGGCATTTTTGCTTTTGCTTGGCGCTTTTTATCTTTTTAAAATCGATAAAAGGCTTTTTCTTTCACTTTTTTCGGCATTTCTTCTTTCGGGGCCTGTGTTTGTCGTCTATGGTGCTTCACCTGTGACGACAAAAACAGCCATGTCTATCATGGAAAGATTCTATTCACTTTCTTCAGTCGTCGGCATGTTTTTTATTCCCTATGGAATAGTATTTCTTAGAAACATTCTGAATAGTTTATTGAGAAATAAGCTTTTAGCAACTATATTGCTTCTTTATTTTTTTATCGTGCCAACTTTTATGCTAAAGTATAATTTTCCCAAAACCGATCTATCAAATACCCAAATTGGGAACGAACTGGCCTATGATGTACTGTCTTCACTTCCGGAAAATGCTGTATTATTTCTTCACGGTGATACGAAACTTTTTAATGTTTGGTACGTCAGATATGTTTTAGGAATAAGAACAGACGTAGATATTATTAACCCCCCAAATATAGGAGCGAATGTCTATTTAGATGAAGAAATAAATAACTATTATAAAAAACAGGCAAAAACAAAAAAAAACGATCTGCTAAAAAAAACTCTCGAAGATATAAGAGCCAGACGGCCAATATTTTCCACCTATGGAATCGAGTATGATCCGAGAGATTCTTTACTTTTGCCGCATGGACTAGTCTACGAGCTTATATATAAAAAAAATACCCCTAGTTTAGAAGCATATAGAGAGTTAGCTGAAAAAAACTTAAAAAAACTGCATATTAAAAGCAGAGAGGTATTAAAACCTTCAGAAATGAATAATGTAACGCCAGAAATACCAACAATCTATTCCAATGGATTTATCTTTATAGGAGATTTCATTGATTCATATTATAAAAATCCAGCGCTCGCCGAGCATTATTATCGAAGGGGATTGTGGATAGATCGAGAAAATTCGTCTGGCTATTCGGGTTTGGGATTGAGTCTATATAAGGCTTACAACGACTGTAAAGGAGCCGAGCGAAACTTAAAAAAAGCCATCGAGTTATACTCGATTTGGAAAACCTATTATAAGCAACTTTATTTGATTTATGATAGGTGTGGTTTTAATAAAAAAAAGGACAGCTTCAAAAAAGAGTATTACACTCGTTTCAAAGAGAATATTGATGAGACAGTTAAGAAGTAGTTATATCAGATCCGCTTAAATTCTAAACGTTTGTCATGCTGAATTTATTTCAGCATCTGATTTTAGAAAACCAGATCCTGAAACTAGTTCAGGATGACAGTTAAGCATTCAACGGGATCTGATATTATTCACAATTTGAGTACTTCTATTTTCGAAGGAGTATTTTAAATCCATCGATTAATCCCCTAAAATATTCTTTCAGAGATTCGAGATCTTTTACTTGCGTCAAATAATAGGGAAATCTTATAAAAAGTTGACCGATGATCCCAGAAAGCAGCGGTAATTTATTTTTTTTCATGAATATGAAGGGATTACGCGCATAGTAATAGGCTCGAACCTCAGAGAGGATATTGCTCCCCATTAGTCCAGATGCTGAAGAAACCTTATGCTTTAGCAAAGAAAGATTTAGGCAATAGATCGAGTAGCCTTTTCTTTTGGCTCTTAGACAAAAATCGACGTCCTCCCAATAAAGAAAATAATCTGAATCAAAAAGACCAATCTCTTGAAATACTTCCCTTCTAACAAACATCGCAGCTCCGGTAATGAAGTCAACATAGCCGGTCTTAACATCAGGAAGGTATTTATTCATAGATTGGTGACTCGTATAGCAAAACAGCTCATTGAGATAGCCACCGGCAAACCAGATTCTTGAGGGATTTTGATAGTAGGTAATAATCGTTCCCAAAATTCCTATCGATGTATTCTCTGAATAATCAATAAACTTTTTTAGCAAGTTTTTTTCGACTACTGTGTCGTTATTTAAGCAGAGAACAAATTTGACAGATTTATTTTTGAGGGCTTGCTTAATTCCAACGTTGATTCCTCCTGCAAACCCAAGATTATTTTTACTTTTGATAAGTTTGAACTGCACTATTACAGATTTTATTTCCTTAGCGCTCAATGATCCGGTGCCGTTATCAACGACAATAAGCTCGATCTGGTTTTTTGGAAAATCCAATAACTTAATAGAATAAAGACACTCGATCGTATTTTTTTTATCAGCAAAATGTAATACAATAATTGCAACTTTTGTCATATGATGAAATCCAAATTCTATATTGTAAAAGAAACAATGCCCAAGATTCCAACCCTTTTATTGTACCTTTTTATAATGCAGCAATTAAAAGGCTGTGATACTGTTTTGGATCTTGGCTGCGGAGCCTCTTCGCCCATCCGTTTTGTTAAGGCTAAAACTTTTGGAATTGACGCAGATGATCGAGTGATCGAAAAAGCCAAGAAAAAAAGAACACACGATAATCTTGTGGTTTTAGACGTAAAAAAAATAGGAACAACCTTTGCAGCTAAATCATTTGATGCTGTTGTAGCCTTGGATTTTATCGAACATCTTAATAAAAAAGATGGTTATAGACTTACCAACGAAATGGAAAAGATAGCCAGAAAAAAAGTTCTCATATTTACTCCAAATGGGTTTATGATTCAAGCTGGCCCCTCGGAATTCGACAGACATCTTTCCGGATGGACCGTCGAGGAATTTAGAAATTTAGACTACAAAATCTATGGCATGTATGGACCCAAATTCTTAAGAGGTGATTACCATGGAATTCGATTTGGGCCAATAATTTTCTGGTCTTTAATATCAGAATTTTTACAGTGGTCATATATTGTTTATAATCCTAAGAAGTCAGCTGCTCTGTTATGTGTTAAAAATTTATAAAAGATATTTATAAATCATACTCAAATAAGTACACGAGTTTCGCAGTTGTCATTCTGAGCACATTCGACAAGCTCAGTGTAAACTCCGCGA
>JACQRR010000025.1 GCA_016206365.1 Candidatus Roizmanbacteria bacterium
ACTCGCATTCGCCAGGTACAGTCCTGTACCTGGCATTCGCCGAGTCAAACTCGGCTTCGCGAGAGATTCTTCCCCTTCGGCTTCGCTCAGGGTCAGAATGACAACTGCGAAACTCGTGTAAACATGAAAATACCGACAAAAATTCTCAAAAGCGGTTTTGAAATTCCAGTTTTTGGATTGGGAACCTGGGAGATGGGTGGAAAATATGTGAGAGATTTTCATAACAATGATAAAGCTGATATAAAGGCAATACAAAATGCTATTGATATGGGCATCACTCACATCGACTCTGCTGAAATGTATGCCGCTGGTCATGCGGAAGAATTGGTTGGACTGGCTATTAAGAAGTATGAGAGAGAAAAGTTGCTCATTGCTTCCAAAATATCTGGTGAGAATCTCAGATATTTGGATGTTTTTAAGTCGTTAAAAGCAAGTCTAAGAAGGCTTCAGATCAAATATCTGGATTTGTATCTTATTCACTGGCCAAGTTTTGATATTCCCATCAAAGAAACAATGAGGGCTATGGATGAATTAGTGAAAAACGGTTTAGTCAAATATATTGGAGTTAGTAATTTTGGAACAAGCCGGCTTCAAGAAGCCCAACATTATGCTAAAAATAAAATAGTAACCAATCAAGTCCTTTACAGCCTGCTGGCAAGAGTCCCTAGTGAGGATGGATTGTTAGATTATTGTCAGATAAATGACGTACTGCTTACTGCTTATAGACCTGTTGAAAAAGGAAAATTGACAAAAACCAGCGAACCTTTGCTGGAAGAAATGTGCAAGAAATATGACAAAACTCCCCCTCAGATAGCTATTAATTGGTTGATCTCTCAAGATAATGTGGTAGCTATTTCAAAAATGAGCAATTCTCTGCATCTGAAAGAAAATTTGGGATCTTTGGACTGGCAGATGGATAAGAAGGACGTTGGTATATTAAAGAAAAAATTTCCTCGAGATAAAGAGCTTGAGTCAGACTTTCCGTTAAGATAAAATAAGGAAAATGTCCACCCTGCGGGTGGACTTCAATCACTTATTAATTTCCATTATTTAAAATTAAAGCATTTTTTTGTATGAACTTTAGAGCGGTGGAAGGGACTTGAACCCTCGACCTTCTCCTTGGGAAGGAGACATTCTACCGCTGAACTACCACCGCATTGTTGGCTATTTCGATTTAATTTCAGGGATAACAAGCACTTGACCGACTTCGATCAGATCTGGATTTATGATATTGTTGGCTTTGATGATTTCCTCCATATTCAGACCCGAACCATAAAATTTTTGGGCGATAAAATATAACTGATCACCCTCCTTGACTATATAGGTTTGGACTTTTTGTTTTGAGGAAACTTCTTTTGCTTTTTCTTCCACTTTTTCTTTTTCTCGAATAATTGGCAAACGTGATTTTATTTTTGAAATGACAAGTGAGAATCCAATAGACAAGATTATCGTTATGAGGGCAACTCCTATGGCCAATGAAAGAGATCTTTCTTTTACTGTTGAAATAAGAAGAGTCCGATAATCGATAACGATATCTTTTTTCTTCATAATAATAAATGCTGGAGACTTGTTCGTCTACCGCTGTACTTAACTGCTGTAGGTTGTAAGACTAATTAGTTCTATCTTGGGATGCTAAGCTTAGTGTCCGGAAAAATTAGGTCAGGATTGTCTAGGTTGTTGGCTTTGGCTATTTTTGTCCAGCCATAACCGTCTCCGTAGGCCTCTAAAGCAATCTTCCAGAGATAATCGCCTTGCTTTACTGTGAATTTATCTGCTTGAAATGTTACTTGTCCCGTAGTTGCTTCTCCGATTTCGCCTTTGGTAGGCGTTTTGGCTGCAACTTTTGGAAGTAGTACAACCTGGCCCGAGAGTATCAAATCTGGATTTGCAATTTTGTTCGCTTGGGCGATATCAACGTAATTATATCCAGATCCATATTCAGTTTCGGCTATTCTCCAAAGATTGTCACCCTGTTTTATTGTGTATTTATTACCTTGAGCGCTTGATTTTTCTCCCTGAGCGTTATTGGCTGACTTTTCCTGAACTGGAACCGAGGGTGTACCGCGTTTTGTTAAAATACTTAAACCGGAGATAATTGCAATCACAATCAGCAGAGCACCCATAAGTAAATAGGTATATTTTTCCTTTAAGGTTGAGATAACTAGATTTTTATAATCTAGAGATACAGTCCTTTGTTTTGCTATAGTGATCACCTCCTTTCCGTTATGGTACAAAACCTAGCGGTTTTTTCCCAACGATTTTCCCTAAGTTGTGTCATGAACTATTTACTCTCAAACCTCACGCTCATGACAAATTATTAGATTTTTCTTAACGTACAAGAAACTTTCTTTTCCCAACGATTTTCCCTAATATTCTATTGCAAGCTATTTTTTCTCAAGGATCTGCAATCCTCATTTCATTCGGAAACAGATTCTGATGCGGGGCCAAAGGGACTTGAACCCTCAACCCCTGCCGTGACCCCAGTAAAAATTGCGGGTGTGAAGGGATTTGAACCCTCGATCTCCTCCGTGACAGGGAGGTGTGTTAAACCAAGCTACACCACACACCCTAGCAATTTTACGGGGCAGGCAGGACAGCGCTCCTTGCCCCGAATACGCGCCACCTTGAGGCAAGGATGTAAACCTTGCGAAAGGCAAGCGTTATTCTGGGGTGACCAAATTGAGCTATGACCCCAATAAAATTTAAAGTTAAAAGTTAAAAATGTATAATAATAGTAGCACAATATCGCTTAAATTCAATACGTATTACAGTATCAATATGATAAATAACAATACAAATAGATTTTCTAATAAAGAAATCGGTCAGATATTAAGATCGATTGCCGCAGTATATCTTCTTACAGGAGTAAATCGTTTCAGAATTATTGCTTATGAAAAGGCTGCAGATTCAGTTGAACACCTAACCAGAGAATTGAGAGATGTTTGGCAGGAGGGAAAATTATTGGAAATTCCGGGAATCGGTTCTTCAATTGGCGCACACCTAGAGGAATATTTTAAGACAGGAAGATCAAAGCACTTTAACTCGATTCTGAAAAAAGTACCCAGCACAGTTTTTATCTTAATGAAGATTCCAACGATCGGGCCCAAGAAAGCTTATAAACTGGTGAAAGAATTAAAATTATTAAATCCGTCTACGGTTGTCGACGATCTAAAGAATGCCTGCTTGGATGGTGAAATAGCTAAACTCGAAACGTTTGGTGAGAAATCTCAACAAGACATCCTTGAAGCGATCAATTTATTTAAAAAGAAATCGTCAAAGACAGAACGTATGCCGCTTCCCTACGCCTTTTCGCTGGCAAAAGAAGTTATAGA
>JACQRR010000032.1 GCA_016206365.1 Candidatus Roizmanbacteria bacterium
ACCTTGATACACTCTACGACTTCGCTGCCGTTGCTGCAACAACTGCCCTTTACGTGGCATCTTGGAAAAGCAAGTGTGGGAAGTGGGCTTGGAGAACCGCACGAATTGCCTGCGCAGTATAAACCTTTATATCCGGAAACTTTAATGCACCAATTGCCGTCGCTACAGCAACTGTCTTTCACCGTGCATTTTGAATAAGGCAGGGTTGGGTTGGGTGTCGGCGTCTTGGTTGAATAAGCAGCGCGTGAGAACGTTACTCTTTTCTCTTGATTCGCAATAAATGAAAGAGCAAGAAACAATAGAACAAAGATAATAAAAATTGCAGCCAGAATTTTATCCGATCTATTAGCTTTAAACATAATTGGGTTTGTCTACGGTTCGCAAGAAGCTCCTATGCAAAGATATCTCCCAGCAGCCTCGACACATCTTAGACCACTTTTACAACAACCATCGGCCGGCGTGCCGTCTCTGCATGTTGCTGCTGAAGTTGGGGTAATGGTCGAACTTGAAGGTGGAGCCGAATATTGAGCTTGCGAAAATATAGCTCTTTTTTGTTGATTTGCTATTAAAGCCAGAGTAAGAAAACTAGCCAAAAAAAATACAAGAACTAGAGGCATAATAAACCCTCGAATTCTATAAACATTAAACTTCTCTTTAGTTCCTTGCATAGACCGCATTAATTCAATGCTAATCTTTTAAGAATTCAATTTCAAGCGGAATTTAAGTAACCGTTCAGGAATAGTCAAAGAATTGTCATTCTGAGCGTAGCGAAGAATCTCTCGCGTATGCGAGATTCCCTGAAACAAGTTCAGAGATCCTTCACTTCGTTCAGGATGACAGAGGTTTTGTCAAATCCTGAACGGTTACGAATTTAAAAATTTTTCTTATAAACATTAAACTTACAATCTTTATAACAGCGCAAAAAATTCTCGTTAAAATCACAAATCCCGTTGCCACAGAGCTTTTTTGAAAAATCTTTAGGCAAGCCTAACTTAGCAATATCTACCTGCAACTTTTCCTGTTTTTTTTCGTCAAGAAAGATAATTTTTTTTGCTTGAGGAAAATATGGCAGGAAAAGGCCAATTTGGCCAAGAGGCTCAATTATTGTTACTGATGAGGATGGTCCTTCGTCTTGCGGGACTATCTCATACGGAGGAAAACTGACTTTATTTTTTGCCACTTTACCGGAAAAGAATGCCACATTTTTGTTTCCTAAAATTTTTATATTATAGTAACCAAAAGGTATATCTAACTTGTAGTCGGAAAAATAGGCATTCTCTACTCCAAGAGTTTTGACACTCAACCTGTAATCTGGAGTTTGATCCAAAACCAGTCGTATGGCCACATGACTGACTGGAGTATTTTTTGATTGAGGAGCAAAATAGGCGAATGCTAATGTTGTAAAAACAAGAACTGCTAAACTGATTAGAATTATTTTAAGTTTTACCATGGTTTATTTTTTCGTCATAAATTTCTTTAGGGAAAAAGTTTTAAAATTTCATCCCAGCCATCGACAAGGGACGGTTCATTAAAATCATAAACCGCTCCACTACCACCTTTATCCATTATACTCCTTTGCACCGGTCGGTAAAAATTAGTATACCCGCATCTTTTGTAACAACCCACATTTGGGAATTTTGCAGCCCACTTTGGACAAGGGGTTGATTGACTAGACGAACCAGTATCTGAACAGTTTATTCCCGCAATTGTACCAGATGAAGCTGCTATGCCAAAAGAGTACTCGTCCATCAAACCAGCCATGCTATGACCTAATTCATGAGGTGCAGTAGGATAATCGAGAGCAAATCTATAGATATAGGTACCCCCCCAGATGGCTATGCCTCCGACCGATCCAACACGGTGAGTGTCATTATTTAAAATCATATAAGTATCTCCTCCACATCTTGATAGTGCCGTAGAAAAGGCCTTCATATGATCCCAGCAAGCTACAACCGAACCTCCTGCGGTTGGGCAGTTAAATCCTTGAAAATAGGTCTGGGTAAGATCAAGAAGAGCCAAAAGGTTTATTTTATCTAATCTGGTTGGACCTAAATTAGTACGATTTATAGCGCCGACTGCTTTATCAACACTGGACAGGAAGTCGCTGTAATTCTCATAATCTTCTGATAAGACCACGAGATCGGCTTTGGATTTATCTCCAGTACCCATCTTCAACTGACAAGCTGCATCGCACTTGATCTGATAACTTCCGGCGGTAGATCGACAAACCTGTCCTACTCCGCAAAAATTTGGCTTTTCTACCATCTGATTATTGCCTTCGCAGAACGTGACCGTGTTTGTTTTTTCGTCACAGGTTCCTTCACCGATATTGATATTTGCTGAACCGACTATACAAGTTTGGGGCGCTGAAGAGGTTGGCGTTGGCGAAACCGTAGTTGTTACGGCAGGTGTAATTAAAGGACAATAATTAAAACGACCTGATGTCGAGGCAGATGTAGAAAAAACAAAAGTCAAAACAGACAGGACAATAAAAATACCAATCAAAATTTTATTTAGCATTATTAATGTATATTAATACAGTCTGAATTATAATTGCAAATGTGAATTGAAAATACCGCGAGTTTTTTTCTTGTTGACAAAGCCTATTTTACATTTTATAATTCAGACAATGACAAATAAATTCAAACCGTCTTCTAAAGTATCACTTTCAGACTTACCAGATCTTTTAACAATTAGAGAAGTAGCTGATCTTCTGCGTGTCTCTCCCCTGACAATCAAGCGCTGGGGCAAAAGAGGTAAACTTCCAGCCATCCGCATCAACTCTCGCGGCGACAGGAGGTATAAAAAAGACGTAGTTTTAAAACTGCTTGGAGTGGAACAAGTCTAAATAATGAAACAAGCTAAACATTTCTACCATCTTGTTACGATCGTTTCAAGATTGTATGAATTTAATTAATGTTGAAATGTTTTTTTATTTCTTCTTCATCCTCTATCTTTTCGGCTATAATATATTTCATATATTTAGCTCCCTCTACGATTTTTTTAATTAAAGATACTTCCTTTTCACACTCGTAAGGAAACAAATAAACACTTTTCTGATATCTATAAAAACCTAGTTTTTTAAGAAATTTTCTCAGATAGTCTCTTTTATTCCTTTGAATTTCAGGAACATCGAAGAAAACAATGTACCATTTTCCATTCCATTTCTTTTTATCATTTTTAAACTCAAATATTTTTTTGAGTGAATATTGCAACAATTTAGATTTGCCATTCTCACTCACTCTTACATAGACCTCATCGCCTTTTTCTTCCATATAAATAATTTCTTTTTTTTCAAGATTATTTATGATTCTTCTTAGTTGTTCTTTCTTAACGCTTTCTTTTCTCTTTTCCAAAACGTACTTCATTGTAAGTCCAATTAATCTTGGCAGACTTGGACCGGGATAACTCCTGAACTCGATTAGGCTATCAGCAATGGACTTTAAGACCAATTCGGTCAACTCTCCGTATTTAAACATTTTATTTTTATTAGCCATATGGTTTAATATACCAAGTTGATACGATCGTTTCAAGATGGTAAAAGTAAATTAAAAGACTGATAATTTATGCTATTTACTTGCCTGATTTTCTAATTTTCCTCGCGAAAGCAAAAAGGTAGGTTTTTGCGGAGAATATTGAGCATGTGTACCAAAAATCCTCCAATGTAATTGACCACTATCCACTTGAGTTAAAAAATCTAGATTCTTTTCAGCATCAAACATTGCAGATAAAAGTCTGTAGGGAGCTTCTAGAACTGGTACATCTTTATATATTACACTGGGAGGCGAAACTTCTTTAAATCCCTCTGGACCCGTCTGAGGTTCTACGAGCGGACTCATATCCCTCTGTTGCCAAACCGACGCCACGCCATGACCAAACTCTAACTCACTTCTTTCAACTCTCCCAGTGTTTAATGCGCCATAAGGAAAAAAATTAACACTCATTTTTGTAAAACCTCCCTGCTCAAACTCTAAATGAATTGACTCTGGCGTTTTTTCATCTGGTTTTTCACCCTTACTTGGATACACAGTAATTTCGGCTACTGAACTTTCTATTGGAGAATCTAAGTCCATTACCTGCTCTTCTGTGACAGTTTTGGGGTTAAAAGCCACAGCATACCAACCATCAGGATCTAACTGGCCATCGGCCGTTACTGATTTTTCAATTTGGGTTTTAAATCTAATAAGAAAGCCTTCAATTCTTCTATGGGCGTTTTTTAGCCTCTCAACTGCCTGTTCGCTTGTTGGTATCTGTGTACCTCTCTCGAAGATGAAGGGTCCATGCTGGATATATTCTCCTTGGGTATCTGCGTTGCTCATAAGGCTGAAGTTTTTCTTTTAATAAGTTTTTTTAACAATAAGAATATTATTAATAATAATACATTAATTGTAATCGAAATAAGCAGATAAATATTCACTTGTTTTATAAAATTTAGAATTGTCTCCCTTAAAGCCTCATTGCGTATAAGATAATCAAGTTTTAGATCAAAAATGTAGATAAAACCATATAAAAAAACCAAAAAGGGGAAGATGTATATGAGATCAACCAAATCCCGCTTGGAAGAAAACATCATCGATGAAACTGCAAAGATTAGATATAAAAAAACAATATTAAGTACAATACTCTTTGAGGGAAAAAGATTAAACACAGCTACAAACCAAAAAAATAGCAATCCAGCAAAAATCGGCGCGATTCCAACCAACAGACCCCTGACAAAATCTTTTTTTTCATATAAGACACTGCCTAGCTTTATTTCCCTGCCCTCCCATTTGGGAAAAATGCTTATCGACCTTACCCTTAAAAAGAGTACCGTTGCGGCAAAAAAATGAGCCACCTCGTGAACAATTGTGCCAGGGAAAAAAAGAAGAGAAACAAGGCTGAATACTAAGTGGTCATCGGAAATAAAAATCCTAAGAAAGTGAAAAAGCTTATTTATCACCCAACGAGAGAGTAAATAGATTAAAACTATTTGGAAGAAAAATAAAAAAATTAAAAGCGATTGGCTCATATTTTAAGATGCAAAAAAGCTCGATACCGTCTTTCTCGCTTTGAAGAACTTCCCCTCCAAACTCATCGGGCTCTTTGAAAAGCTCGAAAGAGGTATCTTCGTTTTTCTTTCCTTCCACCTCCGCCACCTGCCTTATAACTAAGGTAGGTTTTGAAATTTATATTTAGAAAAATTGTAACATATCTTTATTGTGTCATTATGTTTGATATTTGATATTTTATATTTTATATTGATTCTATGGTCTGTCCAAACTGCAGTGAAAAAATGAACCTGGATGTGATGGATGGCCAAACTATTCTTCACTGCCCAAACTGTGGAGGGACTTTTTTCGAGGAAAACGGTATCAATCGCATCTCTTTTGCAACAGCCCAGAGACTAGCTGACGAAAAAAAAGTTTATGAAATTTCAACCAGTGATAAACTTTGTCCAAAGGATCAAACTATCCTCGCTCCTATCCGCTCAGAAGAAAGCGTACCTCCAGATGTGACTCTTTTTGGCTGTAGCACCTGCCATGGTTTATTCGCATATCCAAATGATCTTGTGATTTTCAAAAAAGCTCAAGCGGTGAAGATCGACTACTTCAAAATCTGGAGCATCCCTCTGCCATCGATAAAATCTATAGCAGTATTGAGTGTCTTTCTCTTTGTCTCCCTAGTTAGTTTAATAACCTATTTATACTGGCAAAAACAGAATATATCCAGTTATATTCAAGCCCAAGATCTGATTAAGAATCTTTACCTAACAACTTCAAACCGGTATCTTTTCATCTCATTTAAAACTCTAATTCCTTTAAGATCACGCATTATCTTTACTGTCACTTCGACTAATGAAACAGTTAATAAGGTAGTGAGTGGAGAGCTGACAACTTTTCATCAACTTACAACCGCCGATGTAAATATCGAGGATGAGATTTATTATCAAATTGTTTTGAGAGATGAGAAAGGAAGGGAAACGAGGACCGAGATGAAGAGAATAGATTTTACAAAATCCCAATGACCAAATCCCAAGATCCAAATAAATCCAAAACCTCAAATCCCAAATTGTAAGTGTATCATTGTATTAATACATTGAGTCATTGGGATTTGGAATTTTCTCAATATTTCTTCAGTTTCTTCAACACTCCAATCATCTTCCTCTCAACCCCCTTAAGCTCTAAAGCTGCTTCCAGGGGATCAACAATATTGACGTATAAACCTGTCCCCAATTCAAAACCAGCACGATGCACAAAGCGTGGAATGATCCGCACGTACCAATTCTCTTTATGATAGAAGTAATAGTTGTAGCCAAAAAGGAGATTTGAAATGATATGTTGTTGATAAATATGAAACAGCCTTTTGAGCATTCTTCCCATAAGATCGGCTAGCTCATTTATTTCTCCATCAGTAATATCTCCAAATAAAACGTCTTCTTTTCTTGGCGCAATCCATACCTCGTAAGGCCACTGGGAAAAATCTGGGCAATACACGTGAAATAATCTGTGTTCTTCAACTAGGTTATTTAAAGGTTCCCGAACCAGCGTATCGAGATTTATTTGGCTGGGTATAACCACAAGCTGTGAATGCGGATGGGCCAGCGACCCACCAGCATGCTCTCCATGGTTACAGAAAATCAAGACTTGTCCCCTTTTTCTGTAGAGGTTGTATCTCTGACGATAGGCAGTAAGGATGAGGATGATATGATCAAGAGGCAAGCTTTCGATATCTTTTTCGTGATCTGGAGAGTGAATGATTACTTCATGGATATCGGTTATGGTGTATTTGTTTGGAACCACCCGTACTTTCCACCCCGTTCCATTTGCCTCTCCGCCACCCAAGCGAAACACTTCTGGCGGGGTTTCTTTCTCGTGACCTGCACAAAAAGGGCAGGTATTTTTCTTGCCCTTATGAGTTTTTGAATGTTCTTCGGGTCTTCCTAAACGCTGGGGTGAGATGACAACCCAACGCCGAGTTGAAATGTCAGGAACGTATTTGGACATTTAAAGAAACTTATTGAAATTAATAGATATAAATAGAAATTTATTGTTATATATTTAATCGCCGTCTATAATTATTAAACAATCAATTTCAACAAATTTCAACTAATTTCTATAAATTTCTTGAGTCTATGCATCTTATAGTCGGTCTTGGAAATCCGGGCGAAAAGTATAAAAATAATAGACATAATGTGGGATTTATGTTTGTTGACTATATGGCTAAATTGTTAAATGGCTCTATTGCTAAAAAACAATTCAACAATATAACAATTCAACAATATAACAATTTAATTTTAGCCAAACCCCTCACCTTCATGAATCATTCTGGACAAGCGGTAACAAAAATATTAACCGATTACCGAGTACCGATTACCGATTTACTGGTTGTCCATGATGATCTCGATATACCAATCGGCAAATTCAAAATCCAGAAAGGCGTTGGACCAAGACTCCACAACGGCATAGAATCCATTGAAAAATCTCTTGGGACAAAAGACTTTTGGAGACTTAGAATCGGAGTGGATAACCGAAATCCGGATAATTGGGTTGACGGCGAAACTTACGTTCTCAATGATTTTTTATTAGATGAGAAAAAACTATTGCTCAAACAAGTTTTTCCAAAGATTCTCAAAAGGCTGAAATTTGATCTTAAAATATAACATGGAAGAAGAGTTAAGCAAGAAAATTTTAACAATCGGTAAAGAGAGAGTAGAAAAGTGGGTACATCCCTTAGATAGAAAAGCCGTCCAGGACTTTTTAAGATTTTTTTTGGATCCAGAATTATTAATGGGTTTACTTGCATCTCCGAGGCCTAAGCTTTCAGCAACGCCTACCTTAGAAGAAATATGGTACGCGCTCAACTTTATAAATAGACGGAATGGCTTGGACGCTGAGGTTATAGCTGCAATAACGCTTTACGAGGATGCGTTTGGCATATATGATCCTGAAAGACACGAAAAGATTCCTACCATCGGAGGTGTTTTAACTCACAATTTTAGAATGAGCGAAACAATTGGCGAGCTTAGAACAGATGAAAAGGTCAGCTCACTGGCTGTTAGATTGGCCAATGAACTTCAAGAACTCCTCTATTCTCCACTAGCAAATCAACCTCTGAAAGAAGCATTTTCTCTAGATCAATTAGACTTAACATCAAGATTTAGTGCTCTGCACAAAATTTGGCTACGAAGCGCTGACTTAATGTTCATCGAGTCTCCTGAAGGTAAGCAGTACTACCGCCCTATGAGCGATCCTAAATTTCGAGAAGGTATAATCAAACTAGCCTTACTTCGCACTTCACCAGAATTTAATTTTTTATTTGGTCATTATTCTGCTCTTGGCATTTTAAACTCTTCTACTTAAACGATAATATTAAACAATAATTGGTTCATCTTTGAGACGGCCGTCTCAAAAACGTACCTTATAGATCTACTTTAGAATATACCATAATACTCTAATAATTTTAGATTAAACCGAAGAATCTTTTTGCTTCATCTTCATCCTCAATCTTTTCTGCAACTACATATTTCATATATTTAGCTGCCTCAACAATCTTTTTAATCTGCTCTACTTCTTTTGCGCATTCATAAGGAAATAGATAAACGCTCTGTTGATA
>JACQRR010000031.1 GCA_016206365.1 Candidatus Roizmanbacteria bacterium
GCGAATACCCGCGAATATACTAATTCAGACTATAAAGTCGGTATTAGCATATTCGTAGATTAGCATAAAGATTCGCATCATTCGTATCATATAGCCAATCTCTTTCTTCCTTTCATTCTTCTTCTTTTCAACACTCTTCTTCCGTCATGAGTAGACATCCTTTTTAAAAAACCATGTTTTCTCTGTCTTTTTTTCTTTTTTGGCTGCCAAGTACGCTTCATATACCCCTCTTGTCATCCTGAAGAAGCGTAGCGACCGAAGGATCTAGCGAACGCAGTAAGCGTAGTTACGCTTCGCTAGATTCCTCGCTTCGCTCGGAATGACATTGTGATCGAATTTATAACGATTCATTTAATATCGAACTATCATCCTTGTTAAATACCTTCCACACCGCCTCCGTCACAAACGGCATAAAGGGATGAAGCATTTTTAAATTCTCAAAATATACATTTTGCAAATTATCAAGAACTTCAATGTTACCATTTCTCAACTCTTCTTTCAATTCCTCGATATAATAATCCGCAAACCGATGCCATAAAAACTCATAAACAAGTCCTAACGCTTGAGAGAATTTATAGGCGTCCATCAGTTTTAAGTATTTCTTTTTTTCCTTACTATGTTCGTTGTGCACCTGTTTTAATATTTTTTTATAGTCATTCTGAACCCGCTTAGCGGGTGAAGAATCTCTCAACTTGTTTGAGAATTTTTCTCGCATCCGCGAGGGATCCTTCGCTTCGCTCAGGATGACATTACGATTCATCCAGATGAATCGCCCAATATTCCAAACTTTATTGGCAAAATTCCTCATACCGAGTATTTTTTCTTCTGCAAGTGACTGATCATTCCCCTCCTTTACTCCAAACACCAACGAAGCCCGAAGGGCATCAGCTCCATATTTATTCACCATATCTAAAGGATCAATCACGTTACCTTTACTTTTACTCATCTTTTGGCCTTGTTTATCACGCACCATCCCATGAAGGAATACGGTTCTAAATGGAACATCTTTTGTCATAAGATACCCTATCATAATCATCCTAGCCACCCACCAGGGTAAAATCTCATATCCTGTCTCCATCACCGAAGTGGGATAAAAAAAATCAAAATCGCCTTTGTGTGTAGTCTGAAGTGTGGCAAAGGGCCACTGAGCGGAAGAAAACCAAGTATCGAAAGTGTCACGGTCTTGCTGCAGATTTTTGCTTTCACATTTTGGGCACTCTTTTGGTTCTGTTCCATCGGTAATCATCCACTCTCGGCAATTCTTACACAACCAAGCTGGGATTCTGATTCCCCAAACAACCTGCCTTGAAATATTCCAATCATGAAAATTTTTTAACCATTGTATCGCTATCTTTTTAAAGCGCCGGGGATAAAATCTGATTTTATCTTTATCTATCAGTTTTATACTATTATCCGCCAATGATCTTATTTTTACCCACCATTGAGCAAGAGGTAATGGTTCGATCGTTGTCCCACATCTATAACAAACTCCAATTCTATGGGAATAGTCTTCGTCAACTTTTAGCAAAAGACCTCTTTTTTTTAAAGCTTCTACAACTTGTCTTCTTGCTTCATTGATCTTTAGTCCTTGGTAAAGGCCGGTTAATTCGTTCAATTTTCCATCAAATCCAATCACTTGTTTACTCGGAAGTCCGTGTCTTTTAGCTATCTCAAAATCATTAAAATCGTGAGCGGGGGTTACTTTTACCACTCCCGTGCCAAAATTGGGATCAACCGCCTCATCAGCGACTACTTTCATTTTAAATTTTCCGATGAGGCCATCTACTAATATCTCTTTTCCGATCCATTTCTTGTACCGTTTGTCTTTGGGATGGACTGCGACTGCCGTGTCGCCAAACTTTGTTTCGGGTCTAACCGTCGCCAAGACAAACGGACCATAGTTCAGGTAATAAAGTGGGTCTTTTCTCTCTATATATTTGACTTCAAGATCAGAAAATGAGGTTCCATCTTTTGTGCAGTAGTTCACTAACCTTTCAGCTCTATAAATTAAACCTTCCTCATATAGTGCTTTAAAAGTCTTGTAGACTATGCCCACTATATCTTGATCTAATGTAAATTTATTTCTTGTCCAGTCTAAAAAAAATCCCAACCTTCTGAGCTGATTCTCCATTCTAGGTCGATTTGCGTTAACAAAATCCCATATTTTTCGATATAAAGTCTCCCTGTCATAATCAAAACGGCTTTTGTCTTGTTTTGCTAGATGTTTTTCAAATACATACTGGGTCTCGAACCCCGCGTGATCAGCTCCCGGAAGCCATAATACCTCATCTCCGATAAATTTGTGATAACGAATCATAATATCCTCATAAACATACATTGCGTGGCCTAAGTGAAGGTCAGCATTTGCATTTGGTGGAGGCAAAATAATACAAAAGGGCTTTTTTTTAGATCTATTACTTGCCTTCATTAAGCCTGACTTTTCCCAAGATTGATATATTTTTTCCTCAACTTGTGAAGGAATAAATTTTTTATCCATAGATATTTCAGCTTGTATTATATAATAAAAGTTTATGGACTGGATATATAC
>JACQRR010000033.1 GCA_016206365.1 Candidatus Roizmanbacteria bacterium
AGGATATATAGACAAAAATAAAAAAACTGGAAAAGTTGTTGGTCATGCAAAAAGACTTGATTTTTTATTTAAAAAAACGAAGGGAAAAACAAATATAGTAATTTCTTGGATACCCAAAAAAGACGCCAGATATGTATTTAGAATTTCCATTTGAATACGCAGAAATAGAGGGTTTGGGGAGATTATTTTATCCGATTGCTCGATTGGCAGTAAAAACAATCGCAGGTTGGTATGATTTCGATTTTTTAGTAGATACCGGAGCCGACGTGACTACTGTTCCTTCGCATTTTCTTCCTGTTCTTGGATTAAAAAAGTCGAATTTGTCAACAAGTTACACGACTGGAGTTGGAGGATTTAGCGTTAAAACTTGGGATTTCCTGCTTACTCTTAAGGTTGGAGAGACAAAATTGAGAGTAGTCGCTTCTGCAGTAGAAACAAAAGAGGATTCTGAACCACTTTTATTAGGCAGAAAAGATATTTTTGAAACTAGATTTAATTTATTTTTAGACAGCAAAAGAAAACTGACAGTAATCTCCGAAAATAAATAAGATTTAGTTGTGGTGAGATCAACTCTTTCTCTTCACGACTTGCCGTCTCTTTACAAAAAAATTCGAGATGTGTTCGGCCTCGCTTATTTTTTGCGCGCACAATTTTTATGCTCGCTTTCGACGAGCAATTTTACTCTTTTTCCCAGAATATACCTCTACCTTTTTATACCACCCCGTCTAGCTTATTATCTGTAATTACTAGAAAAGGATTAATTGCTTGACGACGATTATTTCACATTATGGTACAAGATGATTTAGATAATCATTTAATCTGGGTATGGAAAACGTACGTTGTCCGTGTATCCACATATTCTAGATTGCGGTGTTATATTTGCATGACATTCTGTGCACCATCTTTTCCACCCAAGGCTCTCGTCAAAAACTTCACTTCTATCAAAGATTCTTGGAGCCTCTTCTAAAATGTGCAATTTATTTACTGTGCAATAATCAACGTTTTCTCTACAAAGTAAAACGGCCGTTTTACCTTCTACACTGACAGTAGCAAGTGAGTTGGGTCCGTGAATTGGCAATCTATTCTTCGTTCTTTTGGTTTGGGACGTTCTACCCACATATTGTTGAATAATTATATCATAATCAGCGGGTTCATAAAAGTTGAGTTTATTCATGCAAAACAAAAACAATTAAACACAAATAAATTCAAGGAAAAATTTATGTAGAAATTACTATTTTATTTCCATTTTTATTTTTGGTATATTAATACTGTGACCAAAAAGCCGTTAGGATTTTTGAAGGCCGCTTCGGTCAAGTCCTAACGGATTTTAACACAATCAGAGGGGCCATTTTTATTGAGTTTTGTTCTTTTAATTTTTTGCATTTTCTTTACACTTAAAAATTGCGGTCGATATTTAAGTGTGTTCGAACCGACTTTTTACGAGGCAGATTTTATTCTATCCGCAGATTACCTCTTTTAAAATTGAGATAGAGATTGAAATTACGTAGGTAAGAAAGTCCGAGTAGTCCGTCGACTCCGGCATCCGAAGGAAGATCTTTTATAATACAAAAAACATTGCGGGCAGTTTTATTCAAGACTGTGATTTTTGGAATTGTGGTAAGCGGTACATTTTCAACCGATGAAGCTGTTGTAGTTGATGTAAGATTTTTTGGATTAATTTTCAAACCTAGACCTGTTGCTATCCACCAAGGTAATACTACGAAGCTGGCCCCTGTATCTAGAACAAATTTTGCATGTAAGGCGATCTTCCCCTCTAAATATGCATCTAATATTATTGATGAAGTCCGTGGATTAAATTTCAAAAGAGACATAAAAAGTAAAGCTCATGCCTTTAGCTGGGATTTCACCAGTATAAAGAGTAGCCACATGAGCGCCTTTTTTTAATTTAGCCAGTGATTTGTAAATATCGTCACGCTTGTCACTAATAACAAGAGGATTCATTTCGAGTACTTTATGTTCTTTAGTTTCTTTAATTACTTTAGCAAGAATCCATTTGTTTTTATATTTTTTTTTTAGATCTGCAATTTTCATATTTGTTAGATTAATTTTAGACTATAATCTATGAATTATCAATACTATTTTGATAAAATTAAGCATCTAAAATATAGGAGAAGTCGCATAGTGGCCGAGTGCGTACGCCTGGAAAGCGTATATGGCAGCAATGTCATCGCGGGTTCGAATCCCGCCTTCTCCGCAAAAATAACCTATAGTTTGAAAATATGACCTTCTTTATGTAAAGTCTTTTTATTTTAAGACTTTTAAAAATATAAAGATAATACTTATTTGAACTCGTCCTAGTTTAATGCAATCCTTCAGGTCTATGCGACTTCTCCTTAAATCTAAAGCTCTATTTTGACTCTAAAATTATATCACGGTGCGTATCTTTATGTGTCTTTAAAATATAACTATATATGCTACAGTGCTACGTAGCATTGTAGCGATTGGTATTTATTCCGCCACTCGAATACCTCGAATCTTGATTCGAGGATGAGAGGAGAAATAATACATTAGGGAACAAACTACATCGTAAGCAAGGCTATCGAGGTAGTTTATTTCAAACCTGAATATTTGATAAACTGAAATTAAATGACTAACATAAAAAAACTAAGCAAATTATCAAAAAAGGAAGAGCTGGATTTAGTATTTGATCTAATCAACGCTATTGCTTTGGTCAACAATCCTAAGAAGGCGTCATTGTTACTGCAAGATTTGTTGGCTCCGGCTGAAATTAAGAATATTAGTAAGCGACTGCGAATTGCGAAACTGTTGGTCGAAGGCAGAACTCAAAGAGAAATAACTGACGAAATGCACTGTAGTTTCGCAACTATATCCAAAATGAGTACGTGGTTAGATGAGGCTGGTTTTGGTGTCAAAGAAATCGTAACAAAGTTACCTAAAAGACAAGAAGAGGTTAATTTTGTCGGTAATAGGTTCAGGCAGTATCGACTGCCGGAAGCCATCTGGGAAGACTATCTGAATCTTAAAGCATTTGTCCAACAAAGACGTGTAGAAGAACTAATGGAAAATTCAAAAACAAAGAAAGAGCTATTTGATAAAATCCAAGAAGCAGTCGTCGATATTTATAAGAAAAAGTCTAAAAATAAATTGGGAGTAAAACGCTACACCGCTACGTAGCATTGTAGCATTTTTCCCCGCTCTCAAATTTCTCTCACATTTTCATTTCTTCTTTTCTAAAATTTCTTCTCTTCTTAATCTGAAATTTCATCTCTTCTTAAAAAGTATAATTGGGTTATGAAGAAAATGATTATTTTTGCAGCGGTGGTGGCAATTGCAGGAATCATTGTTGGCGTAACATATGTAAAACAGCAGAAAATTATTTCGCCTTTGGGCAAGGGAATACTTTTACAGGAAAAAAAACTACTCCAGTATTCCTATACGGCATTACAAAAGTCGTTGTTTTCCGGCGGCGAGATTGCGATCGGCGATGTCATAAAAGACAAGGAAGAGTTTAGCTCCTATCTTTTTTATTTTAATGTCAGAGGGAAAAAAGTAAGCGGACTTATGAATCTGCCCAAAAAACCCGGCGACTACCCCGTCATTATTATGATCCGCGGCTACGCCGATAAAGATATTTATGAGCCGGGAGTCGGGACAAGTCACGGAGGAGAACTAATGGCAGAGAACGGTTTTATCACGCTGGCTCCGGACTTCTTGGGTTATGGCTTTTCCGACAAAGAACCGCCTGACGCCATGGAAGACAGATTCCTGACGTATGTTACCGTATTGGAGCTTATAAGCTCCATAAAAAATCTAAATGCGGCTTTGGAAAATATAGGGCTTGCGGCACGATTCGATAAGACAAATTTAGGAATCTGGGGTCACAGCAACGGCGGGCAGATAGCTTTATCGGTTTTAGAGATTTCGGGAAAAGAGTACCCGACAGCGCTATGGGCGCCGGTTTCCAAACCATTCCCCTACTCCATCCTTTATTACACCGACGATATACCCGATCATGGGAGAGCTTTGCGGAAAGTTGTCGCCGATTTTGAAAAAGACTATGACGCGGAAAAATATTCTTTCACCAACTACTTAGATCGGATCAAGGCGCCGCTCCAGATTCACCAGGGAGGGGCAGATGAGGAAGTTCCGCAAAAATGGTCGGATACTCTGGTCGAAACATTGAAAGAAAAGGAAAAAGACGTCGAATATTTCGTTTATCCCGGTGAAGTTCATAATTTTGACCAAGGGAATTGGAATTTGGTAATGCAGCGGACAATGACATTTTATAATAAATGGTTTAGAACTCATCTTAAAACTTCAGCTCGATATGACGTTTTTCGCACGCCGACACCCCGCTTATCGGGGACCTCGGCGATCTGCTCAAAACGCATATCTTCGCTTCAGTTAGGTTTAATTTATAAGTTTCAGATATTTTCTAGATTGTAAAATATAAATGATTAAAAAAATTCTGATAATTATTTTCGGTCTGGGATGCGGAATAGTCAGTACGATATTTATTTTGAAGTATTATGCAAATCTTTTGCCCGGAACCGATCGTTTTTTAACTCCACTTGGTTTACAAAAACCGGAAGTTGTGGGATTCATCCCCTATTGGCTTCTGGGCAAAGATAATAAAGATTTTTCCTCCTACCTGGATACTGTCAGCTATTTTGCTTTGACAGTTGATGAGGATGGAACAATTGAGAAATATACTAAACCTGGAGAAACCGAACCGGGCTGGTTAGCCCTAAAGTCAGAAAAAATTAATTCAATCCTGGATTCTGCCAAAAAAAACAATCTGAAGCGATCGCTTGCCGTATTGAGCGGAAATCAGGAAAAGATAAACCGGCTTATGGAAAATCCGGAAAAACATGCCCAAAATCTGGTTAGGGAAGTTTCGCCTATTTTGACAAAATACGGATTTACGGATCTCAATATCGATATTGAAAGCGTCTCAACAGCAACGGATAGCGCCCGGCAAAACTTTATACTATTTACAAAAACAATTCATGATCAACTAAAAAAATACAACGGTTCTATTTCGCTAAGCATTGACGTTTCACCAACCGCGCTTATCAAACCGTATTTGATCGATATTGCTAAAATCTCTAGCTTTGTCGATAAGGTTATTCTTATGACTTATGATTTCCATTATCAGGGTTCCTCGGTAACAGGGGCAGTCGCTCCGGTCAATGGGGCAGGGATTACGGTAGAGTTCGATACCGAAACATCGATAAAGGAAGCTTTAAAAATTCTCCCTCCGGAAAAAGTAATATTGGGAGTTCCCTTATACGGATATGAATGGGAAACGCTTTTGGATTATCCGCAGGCTGCGGTTATTCCCGGTTCAGGCATTGTTGCAAGCAACAGGCGGGTGGAAGACTTTTTAGCTAAGTGTTCTTCCTGCAGCGCGAAGTTCGATCCGGTAAGCCTTGAGTCATACCTTATTTTTAAAGACCAGGAGACAAATACCTTTCATCAGATATTTTATCCTGACAAGCAGGTGATGCAGGAAAAAATTAAGCTCGTAAAAAAATACCGATTGGGAGGGATGGCTTTATGGGCTTTAGGCTATGAAGGGAAAACCATACTCGAACCGTTAAAAGAACTATGAGGTATTTATATTTAATTGATTCGGCAACGTAATTTTTTATCGCACGAGAGTCTCCCCAGGTGCAGTACTGCACCTGGTCCCCTCGAAAGCGAAAAAAATCACTTCTGCCTCATCAAACCAGTGTTTATCGCTGTTCTTTCGTCACTATCATATTCATAGATTTGTCCTTCCCGTAAGGTAAAGACTTGGCTGATGTAGTCCAGGTCGTTAAACCCGATTTGGGCGGTTCCCTGGATTGTAGCAATCGTAATTATTGGATCGTCGTTGGCAAGTGCAATGTCTATGATTCCGGATCTTTTCGTGATCAGGGCGCTCCTAATTTTTATCGACAAAGGAGTTGTGCCGTTTACCGTGTATTTAATTTTTCCTTTTTTCTGCTCGACGACAAGATCAACGGGCAATGTCTGAATTAAAGACAGGTCAGAATTCTCCGAAAGTTCAAATGAACCCACCTGAGCAAAATTTACTGTGGCGCTGCTCTTATCTTCGGTTATCAGTCTTTCACCCTGTTGGATTTGTATAGTGTCTTCTAATTTACCGGGAGAGGAGGCAATGCGCGACTCCCATAGTAACGTGCCTGAACGTGAGGCGATAGAGCCTTTTAGTGATTTCGAGGGTGGTGTATCGATAGAAAAAGTTGACGCTGGCGACTTTTTACTTATGACCGGTTTTTGCGGAATGTTTTGCGTTTTTAATATCGAATATCCGAAAACTATTCCTATTCCAAGCACCAAGCTGATGATAAATAAAACTAAGTCTTTCATTTAGACGATTATATATAATATTTCTAAAGCAAATAATATGTTTCCGATTAGAGACTCGACTCCAAGGAGCAGATTCCCGATTGTCAACTATCTCATTATCGCGATCACAATATATGTATTTTTTATTCAGATTTCTTCTCCCGATTTTGAGGCTTTCGTTTTTCAATACGGATTTGTCCCGGCCAGATTTAATTTGTTGGATTTAAGCTCGTACCGGTATATCCTCTACTCTATCTTCCTGCACGGCGGACTATTTCACATAGCTTCTAACTTGTGGTTTCTTCACATTTTCGGCGATAATGTCGAAGACAGAATTGGCCATTTTTGGTATGCAATATTTTATATTTTAGCTGGAGTAGCGGCGGTTTTTGCCCAGCTTGGATTTAACTTGGGAAGTTCTATTCCGATGATCGGAGCGTCTGGAGCTATTTCTGGCGTTGCAGGGGCATATTTTGTTTTTTTTCGCCACTCAAAGGTAGAGACTTTGGTCCCGACATTTTTTGGATTTTACGATATTATTGAGCTGCCTGTTTGGTTTTTCTTAGGATATTGGTTTGTAATTCAAGTTTTTTCCGGAGTTGGTTCTTTAGTTACCTATGATATTCAACAAGGTGGAGTTGCCTTTTTTGCTCACATAGGAGGATTTGTTTTTGGCTATTTGCTAGCAAAAATAAGTGCCGGAGAGAGGAGTTGAACCCCCACGTCCTTGCGGACACAGGGTCCTAAACCCTGCGCGTCTGCCATTCCGCCACCCCGGCTGATTAATATTATAGCACTTTATCTTTTTCACCTCGGAGGGGCGCCATTTGCTTTTTGACATAATGTCGTTTAAGATAAGAGAATGGGAATAAAGAACGCTATACTTAATTTCTTAGATTATTGCGAGCTAGATAGAAATCTTTCCTTAAAGACTGTTAGGATGTATGGGTATTATCTTCAGTTTTTTCAACATACCTTTTCATAAGTACCATCCTAAAAAAACCCTAAATTCAAAAGCATTCCACCTGCAATTAGTACGACACCGAGCCACGCCATCCAATTCCACTGAAATACTTTGCTTCCATCCAAAGGAAAAATTGGAATCATATTAAACAATGCCAAAAATGCGTTTACTCTTGCCCCAAGCAGCCAAATATCAAATCCCCCTGCTTTTAATGGTGCGATAAAAGTAAGCCCAAGAAAGACTAATGCAATTAAAATATTCGTTAAAGGTCCTGCAGCAGAAATTATTCCATTTTCTTTTTTTGTAATATTATGCGAATAGATATAAACCGCGCCAGGAGCTGCAAAAACCACCCCTAAAAAAGATAATCCAAGCATAAGCAAAAGTCCCTGCATCCACATCTGAAATCGTGCATACGCTCCATAGTGTATTGCTACTATTTTATGCGCCATCTCATGCAGAATAAATCCACTTCCAACAGTTATTGTAAAAAGTACCAGTAATATTAGTAATACTCTTAAATTTAGAAACACTCCAATTCCACCGTTTGCAATTGCTAAGGCTAATGAAATAGCCAAAACCGAAATGAGTATCTCTTTAGCCTCGTCCATTTCTATATAAAATATGCTTTTCATTCTATTCAGACCTACTTAAAAGTCTTTTAAATTTGTTTATTTATAATAATATTGGCTAGGTGGGGGCTAGGGGTCCCTTAACCGCAAATCCCCTTAAGGCGGACCGAAACCCTGTTGAGTTGATTAATTCCAGAATATCTTTTCTTCTGAAGTGTCGAAGCCCTGCCTTATATGGCGATTTTCTGCACGAACCGAGTCAGGTCGAAAGAAGCAGCTCTAAGTGTACGTAAGCCGTGCTTGTAAGATACAGGGTGGAGCTGATGGGAGAAGCTCTATTCTGATTTTGATTAGCGACACAGGGAGCCTTCTGCTTCTCTTGTGTTTTAATCCCCACTTCTGCCTTTACAATGCATGTGCACTTCGTGCACAAGAGCAGTCTTTCTGTTTTTCTTGTGTTTTAATTGCAGACTGCTGTTTCTACAATACATGGATGCTATCGCACACAAGAGCAGTCACTCTGTTTC
>JACQRR010000036.1 GCA_016206365.1 Candidatus Roizmanbacteria bacterium
AACGGCTTCTTGAGAAATCAGATCGGTTTTGGTTAACAGAATAATGCTTTTTTTTGAAAGAATATTCTTATTATATTTTGAAATTTCTTCAACTACTGTTTTATAGTCTTTTCCAATGTTTTTAGACTCAACAGAAATACAGTGTAATAATAATGTCACTTTTTCGATATGTTTTAAAAATTTTACCCCCAAACCTTTTCCTGTAGAAGCGCCTTCAATAAGTCCAGGAATATCAGCAAGAACTTTTCCCTCAATAACTCCAAGATTGGGTTCAAGCGTAGTAAAAGGGTAGTTGGCAATTTTTGCACGAGCATTTGTTAACTTATTTAATAGGCTACTTTTCCCGGCGTTAGGAAGACCAATGAGACCATAGTCGGCTATGAGTTTAAGAATAAGGGTAATTTTTTTCTCTTCACCTTTTTGCCCCGGACTGGCTTTACGGGGAGTTTGATAAGTTGAGGTTTTAAAATAACTATTTCCATGTCCACCATCTCCGCCCCCGCAGATTAAAACACTAGACATAGATTTCGTCAAGGTAATTTCTTTATTGGTTTCTATATCAATTATGGTTGTATTAGTCGGAACCGATAAATATAAATTATGTCCTCCTCTCCCGACTCGATTATTTGAACCGCCCATTTGACCGTCTTCGGCTTTAAATGAAGTTGTTTCTGTATACTTTTTTAAATCCACAGAATTTGAGGTAGTAATAAAATATATATTTCCACCTTTACCACCATTTCCGCCGCATGGCCCCCTTTTATTGATAAAAAAGACCACCTTTCCGGATCCGCCATTACCTCCTTGAACTGTTATTCCAGCCTCATCTATAAACATAATCTTGTATCTATTATATCGTGATTAAGTAGATATTGATTAAAAAAATTATTGGCATGTTCTAACTTCAGTGATAATAGGGAGTTAAATTACTTTAAATTATTCTTTTGTAACCGGAGTTTTCTTTTTGGAAGTTTTCTTTTTCTTTTGGGCAATGATTGTTGTTTCCTCTGGTTTTACTATTGTTTCTTCCTCTCCTTTTACCGGGGTAACCATAAGCATCTCTAATATTTTGTCCAATTTGCGGTTAATTACCTCAAACTGTTCGATATTTTGTGGTCTTGTCTCGTTTCTTCTTTCAAAGTATGGCTTTCTTTGGCTTCTGTCTTGAAACCTTCTTGAATGTGCTCCGCCACCGTTTTTTTTAAAACACTCATTGCAATAAACGGGTTTACTACCGGTTGGTTCAAAAGGAACTTCACAATTCTTTCCACAACTGATGCAAATGGCTTTATGCATTTCTCTTCCCCCACCACGACTGCCAAAACTTCGCCTTCCGAAATCCCTTCGGCCAAAGTCTCCTCTTGACCCCGGTCTGTCGTCTCGATTAAATCTTCCCATAATCCGCATGTTAACACACTATTAATGTAATAACAAACATCAGTCCTGATTCGTTACAAGATGGAGAGCATAAAAATTACCCAGCAGGAATTGATAGAGGTACGGTATTTAGGTCCATGGGTAAATTAAGGCTTTCGTAAAAGACTTTAATGTCATTAAAATCAATGTCAAACGCAACCTTTCTTTTCCTGAACATGTCAATCAGGGGGGCTGGTGAATCTAAACTAAGCTTTATGGTGTTTGAAAGATTCTTTTACAGATTCGAATGCATATTTGTGCAGAGTTATCACTTTAGCATTTTGTCTAAACGACGGGGGCACAATAAGCAAAGCTTCTGCCTTGCTGTCCAAATCAACTATTATCCAGGCCTTATGCACGTCATCCGAACAACCCCAGTCAGCATTGGTTAAGAAGTGTGAACCTGTAATCATGAAAACTCTTACCGCCTCATCACAAGCTTGCTTATTATTATCATGCGAAACTTCAATTAAATATCTAGCCATAGAGTTAAGTATACCACTCTGCATTAATTTTGCAAAAAAGTGTATAAGTCACATACATTTGAGACTTTGGAGGTAAATTTCTTAACAGGTGATTAATAGGTGAAACATTACCAAGTGACTTATGAACTCGTTTAGTATTGTACCAGACCAAATAGTCCATTAGCCGAGAATTAAACTCAACAATTCCATCATGTGCATATTCTTCATGACCATTGATGAATTCTTCCTGTAAGGTTCGATTGGCACGCTCAACAAAACCATTGATCTTGGGACATCTGGGATAGATGAATAAATGCTTGAGACTTCTTCTTTTAAGGTAGTCATCAAAATCACCCATAAACTCAAGTCCATTATCGGTTTGAACAGTATGAATACCATTCTCTAAGGGGTAAACTAGTTCAAGCTTCCTCATAAAATCAAGACTGTTTTGACTGTTGAGTCTTGTGTAACCATAGGAGAATTGAAACTTTAGATTAACATCAACGGCGTTTAGAATATACAGTTTGATTCCATGGATAAACTTAACAATGGTATCAATCTCGATATACCCAGCGCCTTGTGGTTTAGGTGACTTTTTAACCTTTAGTTTGTAACTTAATCTAGCCTTAGCATGAGAGTGAGTGGGATTATGATAGATTCTTCTTGATTTTGGATAAAGATTATGGCGCTTAATCACTTTACCAATAGTTGATTCTGCGATTGATTTGATATTCTCTCTTAAACAATACTCATCAAGTAATGGCTTGATCTTTTCTTTACCTAAATGTCCGTATTGTTCTCTTATGGATTTAATAAACTCAATGATCTTAAAGTGAGTGACCATAACCCTTCTTCTTCTGGGAGAGCGGGAGGAGGGAATCAAACTATCAAGTTCACCTGAACGATCCTTCAGAGTTTTCTTCCATCTGTAGATGGTTGGCTTAGAAACCAAAAAAGCGTCTATGGTTGCTCGTGTACCATACTTGATGTGGAATTCAATGATCTGAAGTCTTCTTTGAGCTACTTGAGAGTTGTTAAAAGACAAAATAGAACGTATTGTTTTTCTCATTCGCCCATTATACAAAGGTGTGCCTACAAACAAATCTTGATAAGAGGTTGAGACTCCCAGAGATCCTTTCATAGAGATTAATTTGAGTCCCCAATAGTCTCATATGTTTCGTAACTTATTCAAAAGTGGTATATACCTACCGTAGCTTTGCCACTTCGCCTCTTTGAGGCTATAAAGGCACAGGTCAAAGATCCGCCGTGCCCATTACATAGCTTTAGCGAAGGAGGGTTTGGTATATACCCTTGCAATTTGAAAGCAGAGGGGTATATAGCATTTTTCTGTTCTTCACTATCAAGTTCTCAAAGCCGATGAATAAAAGTTCCCAATCGAGCTAATTGGAAAGCTCGTTAAAGCACGCGTTAAAAAGAATAATGAAGCTAAAAAGAAAATATAAATCTAAAGTCAAGTTTAATTATTTAAAAAGCTCAAAATCACCCAGTCGGCGTACAAATTGTGATTTAAAACCTTCTAATAAACTCAACACCATTTTCAAAATATTTTAGAACTTTGTTCGCGTCACTATTGACAAATGTATTACATTGTTATACACTAAATGGGTGAAAACGATAACTATCAAGAAAAGTGAGTTAATCTGGGATGAATGGAATGTAAAACATATAGAAAAACATAAAGTAAAAAGAAGTGAAGTAAAACAGGTATTAAAAAGAAAATACGTTGCAAGAGAAACATATAAAGAAAGAGTTATGATAATTGGAACAAGCGGAGATAGAATATTGTCAATAGTCTTAGCAAAAGAACAAAAAGGTTATTATGTAGTTACAGCACGAGATGCAAGTAAAAAAGAAAGGAGGATATTTAGAAATGAAAAAAATTCCCAAATTCAAAAACTATAGAGAAGAAGCTAAATTTTGGGATACCCACGATTTTTCCGAGCTGTGGGATGAGGCTAAAACTGTTGATATTGAATTTATCGACGATTCTAAAAAGGAAGAGACCATTGCCGTTAGAGTAAATCCAAAGCTTAAAAAAAGACTCGAGGATGAATCAAAAATTAGAGGCATAAGCCTTTCTGATCTTGCAAGAATCTGGTTTATCGAAAAGCTACGCAGCCTTTAAAATTATTCGAAAATATCTAATCTACCTAACATGAAAGTATTTATTGACAACGAAGCTGGAAAATCGATTAAGAATGAGTATAACGAGAAAACTTTAGGATATCTTCATTCATACAAAGTGGCATCTGCTTATCAACAGGAAAGCATACCCGAGTAAGAAAAATTCTAAAATCATCCCTTCAACCGTCCTTCAACGAGTTCCATTTTCCTCTCTCTTTAACATTCTATAAGCGGCATCAACAACGGGAATATGTTCATAACCTTTTTCTTTTTTTAGTTGTTCAATCGTTAATCTGTATGCTTCTTTAAGCGTAATACCTTCATTTTGCATTCTTGCTCTTAATCCTTCTGAATACAGGAAAGGGGGATTCCTAATAGATCTCCTAAGAGTGGGGCTTATCAAAGCCCCTGCAATTGGTCGAAGAAAAGGGAAGTGTTCGATAATCGGATATAAACAGCGCCTCTCGATAGCCCTTCTCATTATTATATTATACTAAAATGTTAGGAGAAGGAAATTGAGGTTGTAACCATTGCAATGAGATTTGAAGCCTTTTCCGAAGGGATGAAGAATTTATAAGCTTCCACTGAATGAATACTTAGTTTAGTCGAAGCAGAGTTGAAGTGAAGCTTCTCGAAGGAGCTTTAAGACATAAAAATAGTTTATTCTTATTAAGGTAAGAATAATTTATTTGGCCAATCGGAGAAGAAATAATTTATGACCGGCATTTAAAAAACTTAGAGATTGAAGACTTAGTAAATATCCAGATTTTAATAGCTGGTCAGTATCTAATAGTTCACATTCTCTAAATCGACTCAACCTCGAAACCATTCTAGCAATTCTTTTATTACCAATTTCATCAACAATAGCTAATCTTCCTCCAGGTTTTAAGCATCTTCTGATTTCTTTTAGTACTTTAAATAATAAATCTGGCTGTAAAAGATCTAAAACCATATCCATCCTAGCATCATTAAATAAGCCAGGAGGATAATCTAATCTATATATTGATAGAAACGGAAAAGGAATCCTTGTTATTCTAGGAGATGATATAAGTAAGTTTGGAGGAATAATTTCTTCTGTAACTCGATTAGCTGTGATATCGGCGATACAAAAATCATCAGCAGGATGAGCGTTTGCTAACCCTAAAAAGACTGCGCCAGTTAACTCACCATATAACAACCCTCCAACATCTAAATGCCTTGATTTTTCTGTCTCCATGCTCTAATTATACAATTGTTAAAGAAATTACTTCCAATTGTTATAAGCTATAATTGTCATTATGAAAAAATCGATAAAATTGCTCTCGCTTAACGTCTCTATTTTTGATGAAAATAACGAGAAACTTATTCGCTTCCTAAGAAATATTTCTTCTGACATAGTTTGTCTGCAGGAAGCAACAAGAAAAGTAGATGAGTCCGCCTTGGATTCTTTTATTACAAAAACTGCAGTAGATAAAGCAACTCCGAAACTAACTTATTCTTTTTATGCTCCCAATTGGAGCTTAAGAGATTTTAAACAAAAAAATTTTCACGGAAAGCGATTATTTCAACACGATTTTGGCGGTTTTATCGAGTATGGAAATTATATA
>JACQRR010000037.1 GCA_016206365.1 Candidatus Roizmanbacteria bacterium
AAAAGCAGGCCTTGTGCCGATTGTCGAACCAGAAGTTTTAGTCTTGGAGGGGGGTCATGATCTTAAGAAAAGTAGAGAAGTTACTGAAAAAGTCCTCAAAGATGTTTTTTATTGGTTAAAACAGTTTGGAGTCCAGTTTGACTCAATGCTCTTAAAACCAAATATGGCGCTCTCAGGCAAGGACTGTTCTACTCAAGCAAATGCCGAAGAAATTGCGCGGTCAACTGTTGAGGTTTTGCGCGCGACGGTACCTGAAGAAGTTCCGGGAATTGTCTTTTTATCAGGCGGCTTGACTCCTGATCAGTCTACAGAATATCTAAAAACAATGAACAAGATGTATTCTGACCTTTCTTGGCAGTAGAGCTATTCTATAGGCAGAGCGTTGCATCAGGAGGCTTTAAAAGCCTGGGGAGGAAAATCAGAGAATATTAAATCAGCGCAAGAAGTTTTCTTAAAACGCGCTAGAAAAGTATCAGAGGCAAGAAGCGGAAAATGAAAAACTGCATTTTTTGTAAAATTATTAAAGGCGAACTTCCTTCCTATAAAGTTTATGATGATAAAGATTTTTTGGCTTTTTTAGATATTTTTCCTCGAACGGTAGGACACACCTTAGTTATTCCCAAAAAACATTTTCAGTGGGTATATGACTATCCGGCTTTTGGCAAATATTGGGAAACGGTGTTGATTATAACTAAAGCAATACAAAAAGCTCTAAAACCTTCTTTTGTAACTTATTTAACAATTGGAATTGAGGTCCCACACGCTCATATTCATATCTTGCCTAGATTTGGAGCGTTAGATGGAGTCTATCCAGAAGTGAAAAAATTATCAAAAGAACAATTAACTATAACTGCTAATAAAATTTATAAAGAAATGCAAAAATAATGACATAATTTCTACATGTTAGGAGCTGATATTAACAGGTTAAAAGGGGATATTATTTTTACCAAACAACTAAGAGGTTTTCCTTTTACATTTCATTCAACATGGGGATTATTTAGCCCAAAAAATATAGATGAAGGAACAGAGCTGCTTATTAATAATATCGCCATCAATCCAGAAGATATTTCATTAGATCTAGGCTGCGGATACGGTGCTATCGGTCTTACTGTTGCAAAACTTTCAGCAAAAGGATCTGTTCACTTGATCGATAAGGACTTTGTTGCTATTGAATATGCAAATAAAAATGCAAAAGTTAATAAGATTGGTAACTGTAAGATTTATTTAAGCAATGGATTGAGTCATGTTCCTGATATTCATTTTGATAATATTTTTTCTAACGTACCCGGAAAAGTTGGAAAGGAGCTATATTGGATTATGATTAATGATGCAAAAAAATATCTTAAAAAAGGTGGAAAACTTTATATAGTCTTTATCTCTGGACTAAAAGATTTTTTTAAAAGAAATTTCAAAGATGTCTATGGTAATTATACTTATATAGCAAGTAGTAAGACTTATACTGTAGCTATAGCTTCAAAACTATAATAGTAAGTTAATTTTTAATGTTAATCGTAGCGGTTAACAATTATTTAAAGAATTAGTCCAATTAATCCAATAGCTAAGACGCCGATTGCTCCTTATCCGGCGACTTTCAAAAGAGTCTCTTTTTTTATTCCAAGAAATTTATCACCTTCTTTATCGTTTGTCATTTCAATATTTAACAAAATTCAAATCGTCATTCCTGCGAAGGCAGGAATCCAGAAAGAAATTATATAGATTCCCATTTTCATGGGAATGACAATGAACAATTAGCTAGGTTTTTTGACGGAGATTTGAATTTTGTTTTGTTTATAATCGACAACGACCTTATCAAGCGGTTTTATTTTTCCTTCGATAATTTGCAAGGCGACTTCATCAATAATCTGCTCGTTGATTACTCTTTTAAGTGGGCGCGCGCCGTATACTTCGTCAAAACCTGCTCCTTGAAGATAAGTCTTTACTGATTCTCCAACCTCAAATTGAAGATTTTGTTTGGCGAATCTTTTTTTGACTTCTTTCAGTTGAAGTTCGACGACTTGCTTGATCATTTCTTTTGAAAGGGGATTAAAAATTACTATCGAGTCGAGGCGATTGATGAATTCAGGGTGGAAGAACTTTCTTATCTCCAAAGCAATTTTTTCGGCTCGTTTTTCCTCTGTCATTTTTTCATCAAAGAGATGACTTCCTAAATTTGAAGTCATGATGAGAATTGTATTTTTAAAATTTACAGTTCTACCTCTGCCATCCGTTAACCTTCCCTCGTCAAAAATCTGCAAAAAAACGTTAAATATTTGCGGGTGGGCTTTTTCAACTTCATCAAAGAGAATAACCGAGTATGGTTTTCTGCGAACTTGTTCAGTAAGCTGCCCTCCTTCTTCATAGCCTACATATCCAGGGGGAGCACCGATCAGTCGAGCAACGGTGTGGGCTTCTTGGTATTCGCTCATGTCAATTCTTATCACTGCCTTTTCATCATTGAAAAGTGAATAGGCTAGGGTTTTGGCTGTCTCGGTTTTTCCAACTCCGGTTGGGCCCAAAAATAAAAATGATCCAATTGGACGATTTTCTTCTGCTAATCCTGCTCGCGATCGGCGGATTGCGTTGGCAATTTTTTTTAAAGCAAAATCTTGGCCAACCACTCTTTGTTTTAGCTCTTCTTCTAGTTTGGCTAATTTTGCCGATTCGTTCTCAAGCAGTCGCGTAACCGGAATACGAGTCCAGCGGCTAACGATTTTGGCAATATCTTCTTCGGTGACTTGTTCTTTGAGAAGTCGATCTGATTCGGGAATTTTTTTCCATTTTGATTCTAATTCTTTTAGTTTTTTTTCAATCTCTGGAATCTTTCCGTATTTAAGTTCGGCCGCCTTCTCAAGAAGAACTTCTCTTTCAGCCTGATCGAATTCTGCTTTTAATTTATCCTGTTCGATTCTGTACCTCTGAAGTTCGGCGATTATCTTTTTTTGTTCTTGCCATTTTTTATGAAGCTCGTCAAACTTGCTTTTAAGCTTTTTCCGTTCGTCTTCCAGATTTTTTTTACGCACCTCTAATCCTTTTTCTCTTTTTAGAGCTGCAAGCTCTATATCAAGTTGTGTTATTCTTCGTTTGATTTGGTCGAGATCTGAAGGTAGTGATTCAACATCAATCTTGGCAGCGGCCGCTGCCTCGTCGATTAAATCGATAGCTTTATCAGGGAGAAAGCGATCGGTGATATAGCGGACTGATAAATTCACAGCCGCAATTACTGCATCGTCTGAAATTTTTATGCCGTGATGGACTTCGTATTTTTCTTTGATTCCCCGCAATATTGCAATTGAATCTTCAACGCTTGGTTCATCGACATAGATAGGTTGAAAACGACGTTCGAGCGCGGCGTCTTTTTCTATGTATTGACGGTATTCTCGCACAGTTGTTGCGCCTATGGCATGAAGTTCTCCGCGGGCAAGCGGAGGTTTTAAAATATTTGAGGCGTCCACTGCGCCTTCTGCTCCGCCTGCTCCGACAATTGTGTGCAACTCATCCATAAAAAGAATAAATTTACCTTCTCCTTTAGTTATTTCCTCAAGCAG
>JACQRR010000035.1 GCA_016206365.1 Candidatus Roizmanbacteria bacterium
CAATCTGACTCCGTCATCATTAATGGAGATTTTTGGGATGGTTATCGTACAACTTTCGATCGATTTATTTCATCAGATTGGAATAAACTTTTTCCCTTATTAAAATCAAAAAAAACAGTTTACATACATGGTAATCACGATCGGAAGAGTTACATAGACCAAAGTGCGAGTTTATTTTCGAATTTTCAAACTCATGCTTATCGTCTTCAGCTGAATGGAAAGATCTTTATATTTGAACACGGCCATAGATTCTATCCAGCATTCGACGAAATATTGCCGAGAACATTAAATAAAGTACTTACAATAATTGTTGGATTTTTTTTACGGAATGTTTCTTTGCTCCGATTCATCCTTAAAAGAGCCAATCGTATCATAAAAAATAAAGCTCAAAAAGAATTAAAAAATAACGAAATATTTGTTTGTGGTCATTCTCATTTGGCTGAATTTGATTTGAAAAATCAATTTATCAATATTGGCTCTATAGAAGAAGGTATAGCTAAGTATCTTTTAATCGACGCAGGAAAAATTATCCCAAAAGAAGAATTGTATGATTAAACAAACTACTTAGCTCGCAGTATTTTTATTTTTGCTGAGGTTACTTTTTTATACCGCGTAACTACATTAATTTGCGAATTTGGAATATAGATAGTGTTCCCGTCTTTATCGCGAAGCACTGTCAAGCGTAAGGTAATTTTGTCGACTTCACCCTCTACATTATGTATTTTTACCTTGTCGCCAACGTTGAATTGATCCTCGATTATAATAAAAAAACCAGCTATTAAATCTTTAACCAATGTTTGAGAACCAAAGGAAACGGCTAATCCCAAAATTCCAGCTCCTGTGAGAATTGGGGTAATATTCACTCCCCAATTAGAAAGAATCATAAGGAAAGCGATAAGAAATAAAATACCGTCTAAAACATTTTTTAGTAATGAGCGTATTGTTTGTGTTTTTGTTATTATGTAACCTGCTGGCAGTCGCTTTTTCACATTTCTAAAAATTAGACTCAGTGTTCTACTTACCAGTGTAGATACAAGAAAGGCTACGATAAGAACTATAATTGAAAAAATTAGTCTATTTAAACTAGATTCTGAGAATGTATTAGTCATAACTAAATTACAGAATTAAATTATAACAAAAAATTTAGCAAAAATTCCCGACCCACCTGCAGTTGTTTAGCTTTGGGAACCATAATCGAGTTTTTGTCATTGCGAGGAGCAAAGCGACGTGGCAATCCCTTTTATAGTTTTGAGATTGCTTCGCTCCAACAATCATCGCTCGCAATGACGCGAAGGTTTAAATGGCAATAAGTGCAGGTGGGTCAGCAAAAATTCGGCACATATACCTTCAAAACAAGTAAACTCTAAAAATCTTCGCTAACTATAGTATGTAGAACCATAGTTAGCATTCTTTTATACTAGTCTTCATGAAAGCCCCTTCATTAATTGCATTTGGAAATAGAGTTCGGGAAGAAAGGCAAAGGCAACATCTCTCACAAGAAGAACTTGCAGAGCGAGCAGGACTTCATAGAACCTACATTGGAATGATTGAACGAGCGGAAAAAAATATAACGCTTGAGAATATTGAGAAAATTGCAAATGCATTAGGAATAAAAAAATATGAACTCCTCAAATAATAATGAATGGACTCTAAAAGTAAAACAATTCTGTAAGGAATTTAATATTCCTGAATTTTATCTGTCAAACGTTTTATATGATCCAAAGGTCACTCCTATGATCAGGGGTAAGGCATTTGAGTTCTCAGCGATGCTTGCTCTAAAGAGAATTTTACTTCCTGTATGGGAAGTTTCAAAACCAATAATGAACCCGCAATTAGGTTATCACGATATGGATATCGCTGTAAAACATAAGCCTTCAAATAAAGTGATTAGGGTTGAATGCAAGTTAGCAAAAAATACAAGCTACCGCTTATTTGCGGATGGGCATAATGAGATTCAAGTAAAGTGCATGAGAAGTAGAACGTTGGGAACTGCGATGGTTAAATCGTTATCTAAGAAATGGAAAATTCCAGAAGATATGCTCACGATACATAATGATAATTATCTCCCAGACGCCTTTGATGTAGTTATTACATCTATAGGTAATGCCTTTTATAAAACAAATCCTCAAACAGAAGTTTTTGAATGGCAGCCTACCGATAGGGGAACTGATTTTTTAAATTCGATCAATTTATCGAAAGAAAATAATTTAAAAGATTTCGCATTTAATCAGATGTATATTGCAATCTCGACAGATCTTATAGGCTCTAAGTTAAACTCTGTTTGTAGAAGAAGAAAGTGTATGGATAAGAAACATTGCCCTTTTATACCAAATTATCCAAAGATAATATTTGACAAAACTTTGGAGCCTATAAATGGTTGGGTTAGTCTAGAAAGAAGTGAAACTCTATTGAAAAGCTTGTTGAAAAGGAAAACTTAATGTTCGTTGAAATACTGATGGGTAGTTTGTAATAAAAATCTCTTTCCCTTTATATCGAGATCCTTTTACTTTCATGCCATTTACCTTTTTTCCATTTTTTCCATTTTTCTTTTGGTCGTCTGTGCGGTTGATTGTGTAATTCCATTGTTTGCTATGAATTTCAAGGGCCCACGAATACATATCTCGTATTTCCTCACAATCATCATAAGTAATAAGGTATTTAAATCTATGAGAGTTCTCTTTGAGAATTTTGCCCAATCTTAAATGATCATCCTTCTTAAAAGAGTGAGTATAAAACTTACTTTGATCGGCATTAAAATAAGGGGGGTCAATAAATAAAAAAGAACTGTCTTCGGCCTTGTTTATTACGCTATCAAAATCATAGGAGGTAAGCATAACCCCTTGGAGTTTTTTAGAAGTGTTTCTTATATTTCTTGGCCAGTTTTCAGGTCTCATACTAAATTTATCTCCATATCCCCAAAAACAATTCTGCATGTTCATAATCCCCGAATAAGAGGTTCTATTTAAATAGAACCATCTAACTGCTTTTTCTAATTTGTTTTTTGGCTTAAATATATTTTTATAAAAACTGTGACGTTCTTTAGTAGCTTTCTCGCCATCTAATTTTTTAATTAATTCTTCAGGATAATCTCTAATTATGGTAAAGCAATTCATTAATCCTTCATCTATATCGTTTAACCAGTTCTTTTCTGCTTTATTTTTAGCAAAAAAAATAGATGCACCACCAGCAAAAGGCTCAATATAAGAAATATGGATTGGAATATGTTCAAGAATCAATTTTCTGGCATAAAATTTGCCTCCTGCATATCTAAATGGAGAATTTATTGTTTGGTTCATTGTGCTAATTATAGTATACAAAAAATAACCATAATTTTATTTTATCACACTTACAATTCTTCTTTTAGTGTGATAGGTTAAATAAATGTATTCCTTTGAGTTTAGAAATGCACCCGCAAATCTTTTAAAAAAGTATAATAATACTATTGTGACATTAATTATTGGAGCAATTGCAAAAAACGGAGTTATTTTAATAGGAGATAAACGTACTTTCTTCCCTGATAAAATTTTTTCGTATCACGACCGTTCTACAAAAATTTTCAAGGTGAATAATTTGGTTGGTATAGCTGGAGCTGGAGAAGGAGACGACGTAGAAGATGTGCTTAAATATATTCTTTCTTTAAAACTTACAGGTGACATAGATGCGGTGGTTTCCTCTATTGAGAGCGAAGTAAAAAAACGCATGGCAAACTGGTACATGAACCCAAACAATGTGTTACTTGAGCAACATGGAAAAGTTAGGTCGCCTTATTATGTTATTCTAATTGCAGGATTTACTAATAAGGGACAACCAAAACTGTGCTCTATTCCTACAGATAACATTCGTATTATAAATCGTCAGGAAGATTTTCATATAGAGGGAGTAACGGATGTAGGTTATCCTCTTTTTAAGACTAAACACAAAGCTACAAGCTCTATTGAAGACACTGAAAAATTGGCAATAAGCGCTATAGAAGAAACTGCAAAAATAAGTATGGGAGTATGTAATAAATATGATTCTATTAAAATAGAATTTAAAAAATGATTAATTTAATATAATTTTATCTACATGAAGAAGACTAAAACAAAAAAAAGGTCCGTATCAATCCCGAAAAAAAGTTTTTTTGATCTTTTAAAGAAAGCTGTAACTAAGAAACCTGCTTAACTAAAGCTACCTGTTTAAGAAGAATGTAAAACATTTCATTGTTCTTTTTTCTATTGTTGTAGCGGAATGCAAATTCGTTCACATAAGCCTGTAAGTGTTTTGCCGAAACATGACGATAGACTCCAAAGATACCACGTTTTAAATGAGACCAAACATTTTCTGCATTTTGAGTGTAGATGTCGCCAACTTTAAAATTGCTTTTGTGATTTACTGAATAATGATTGTAGCCAAGCTTTCTAAGCTGAAAATATCCGCCATATTCATCGGTGATTACTCTGGCATTGGGTGAAACATACTTATTGATTTGTTCAATTAGAGCCCACTTTCCAGTATTCTCGATATGTTTTAAGTAAGCTTTACCATTCCTTTTAACCATTCCCATAACAACTTGTTTTGGTTTGTCATCAAAACGAGTCTTCATTCTATTAATACCCTTGCCACCTATGAATGTCTCATCAATTTCAACGTCCCCGTCAAGTGGTATTAGGTCTTGATCGGCCATGAGTATTCTAATTTGCTTAAACACGCGCCAAGCTGTCTTATATGTAACTCCAAGTTCACGTTCCAATTGTTTTGCAGATACTCCTGATTTGGTTTTAATCATAAGAAACATTGCGTAGAACCATAAGGTAAGTGGAGTTGTTGACTTTTCAAATACAGTTCCAGAGAGAGGTGCAACATGAGTTCCACAATTTTGACATGCGTATTGTTTTCTTCCTTTGATTTTAAAGTGAGAAGTAATTTCTTTACATTTTTTACATTTTATTCCATTTGGATATTTCACACGCACAATTTCAGCAAGACATTTATCGTCTGTCGAGTAGTGTTTTAGAAAGCAAGATAAGGTAAATCTAGGTTCCATTTAGTGCTATATTATACCATATTTCTTACTTGTTGTCAAGGGATAAGTGCCAAAAATTCCCCTTGACAAAGTGAACATTTGTTTACTATAATGGTAAACAGACGTTTACCCACATAATGTCATTCCCGCGAAAGCGGGAATCCAGAAATTAAAATTTTTATAGATTCCGCATCAGGCTTGCACTCATGAAAATGGGTGTGCTGAATGACAAAAAATTACCATGAACGATCGTCTAGCCAGACTAAAGAATTTTTATAAAAAACACAAGCGCCTCCCCTCCTATTCGGAAATGCTTAAGTTATTTAATCTTTCTTCCAAAAATGCAGTCTTTAAGATTATCCAAAAACTGGTTGAGTCGGGTCTTTTTAAAAAAGAGAATAATAAACTCGCCCCTACCTCCAAATTTTTTGCCCTACCTCTACTCGGTGTGGTCAAAGCGGGATTTCCAATCTTAGCAGAAGAAAACAGAGATTACTTGACGTTGGACGAATATCTCATCGAGGATCCTCAATCTTCATTTTTACTCAAAGTAAGCGGCGACTCTCTGATCGGCCTGGGTATCTTTGATGGAGATATCGTTATCATCGAACGGAAACGTCTGGCCACTTCTGGTGATATTGTCCTTGCCCAAATAGACCGAGAGTGGGCGCTTAAAATTCTAAAGAAAGACGGAATAAAAGCCCATCTTGAATCAGCCAACCCGAAATATCCGCCCTTCTATCCAAAACAAGAACTACAGATATTTGGCGTAGTTAAAGCAGTCGTTAGAAAGTTTAATTGAGTTAGACGATAGATGATAGAAAATAGAAGGTAGAATTTCGAAGATAGAAGGTAGAGAGTTGAAAAAAACTGAGTTTAAATCTAACTTCTATCATCTACTTTCCATATCCATCTTCTATATTCCACTTTCTACCGTCAAAAATTTTATGTTTCAACTCCACTCCTGGTCAAACGTTATCCTTCACCTCGACGGTGACGCTTTTTTCTCCTCTGTTTTTCAAGCTGTAAATCCAAACTTAAAAGGAAAACCTGTAGTGACAGGCAGCGAACGAGGCTTGGCAACGGCAGTATCCTACGAGGCCAGAAAATATGGAATAAAAAGAGGCATGCTCACCTGGCAGATCAAAAAAATCTGTCCCCAATGTATTATTCTTGAATCAGATTATGAACTCTATAGTCTCTTCTCTCACAAAATGTTTCAGATACTTCGTACATTTACGCCAGTCGTCGAGGAATATTCAATCGATGAAGGATTTGGCGATATTAAGGGTCTTCGTCAACCACTCAATATGAGTTACGGCCAGATCGGACAAGCTATCAAAAACAAAATCGAATCTTCCCTTGGCATCAGCATATCTGTAGGAATTTCTCTTACCAAATCCTTGGCTAAGTTGGCTTCTTCCTCCCAAAAGCCTTCAGGACTTACTGTTGTCGATGGCAGAAGTATCGAAAAACTTCTTGTGAAAACAAAAATTAAAGACGTCTGGGGAATCGGACAAAATACCAGCGCTTACTTAGAAAAATTTGGTATTAAAACGGCTTTAGATTTTGCTCTAAGATCTGAAATTTTTGTCCAAACCAATCTCATAAGACCTTTTTATGAAATATGGAAAGAGCTTCGAGGCGAAAAAGTTTATGAATTAGACATACAGGGTAAACAATCATATAAGGGAATTACTCGATCTCAGACTTTTACTCCCTCAACCAACAATAAAGATATCCTTTGGGCAAAACTTTCTACTCATATCGAGGATGCCTTTGCGCAAGCTAGAAAATTTCATTATCTTGTAGGAAAAATAAGTCCGTTTTTAAAAACGCAAAATTTTGAATACCACACTTCAGAGATCAAATTAAAAGAAAAAGTAGCTTACCCATATTTAATCCATAAACAATTACGACAAATATTTGATTTAATCCATAAGAAAGGCATCATGTATCGCTCAACCGGCTGCCATATCTCCGATTTTCAAGAAAACACTATGTCCCAAATGACTCTATTTGAAAGAGATCAAAAATTAGAAGAAAAAATGAAAAAAATTTACCCTCTCTATGAAAAGAAAAAAATCGACTTCGGCTCGATGCTTTTTGATAAACAGAGATATGAAAACAAAAATAAACCAAAATTAAAAATTCCTTTACTTACTCTAAATTAATGTCATTCCCACGGAAGTGGGAATCCAGAAATAGATTCCGCATCAAGTGCGGAATGACACTATTAAATTTTATTCAATGGACAGCTTTTGTGATCGTGTTTTCTGGCAGGACAGTATTTTCTTCCGTAGTCAATCATCAGGTAGGTAAACTTAAACCAATCTTTTTTGAGAACTATTTTCATTAGATCTTGTTCAATCTTATCAGGATTATCGTTATCGGTAAGTCCGTATAACTTTGAGAGTCTTCGTACATGAGTATCAACCGCGATGCCATCATAAATTCCAAACGCATTACCC
>JACQRR010000040.1 GCA_016206365.1 Candidatus Roizmanbacteria bacterium
ATGAATATTAATTGAACTATTGTTCAATAATCAGTCTACTGAACAACTGTTCAAAAGTCAAGTTTGAATTAGATAGGAGTAAAAAATCTTTTTTGCAAGAATCTCACGAATGCTTCGATTAATCGATTAATCGATACATTCACAAGCTCAAGGAGGTAAAACATCACTTTCTCTTGTGAATCTGCGATAATTGATAAGAAAGAATTATTTAAAAAGTAATATACTTTAAATTTGTTTACTATGTACCCCTCCAACAGTATTGCATTGAACTATTTATTTAACCTTGAAAGGATGAATAAAAGTGGTTTAGATACGACTACGTTAAAAAGAGGCATTTTGAATCGTTATCGCTTAAAAGGGCAAGAAATGATTGGATGGGAAAGAATCCTCGCAGAAGCTCGGGCAAGATTTTTATTTGAATTAGCAGTCACCAATCACTTGATTGAAGATAACGAAGTAGGAAGTGTTTTAGAGATTGACGACGGCCGATCGCAATTAGGGGCTGCACTTAAAAAGTATGGATTCCAAACTGAGACTATTGACGTTTCACAAATCATCGATAGTCCTAACCAATCAATTTCTCTTCTTCCATCTGAAGATAAATATACATTTGGAGTGACGCATACTTTGTTAGAACATTTTCCATCGTTGGAAAGGGTATCTTTAACGCTGGATTCGATTGCCGAAAAGTCACAAGTCATGATTCATCAGGTTCATGGATCGGATACTCCCGCATTTGACTGGGATGAAACACATAGGATTCGCCAGACTAGACAGGAATGGGAAAAATTTTTTAAAGATTGGGCAAGCAATAAAGAAGGTTGGACTCATCTTGGTAATCATGATGGATTTAACGGACGACCACCGAATTATGTTTTGGACAAAGATGGCCGCCTACCATTTTATGACCACTACGATAAGCAATTAATCAGAAGGTTGATTAAAGAAATTACCGCCGCCAACGCCATATCTGTTTCGAGAATACCGCTGCTTCTTATCGCGTTTGCTTTAGCTAAAGACAATCCCGCACTTTTATCGCCATTAATTGGAGCTGTATTTTTATTAGATGCAGCGGATGGATATGTGGCAAGAAAAGGATTAGGCAATTCACTAATGGGCTCCCACGTCGATATCCTTTCTGATCATATTGTAGAGTTAGTGACTATGTTTGAATTTGCGTATGAAATGAATGTAATTCCTCGTGCTGTTCCCTGGATTCTTGCTGCCCGCGATTCTCTAACTGATTTGATTCGGCTCTATAATGCTTTTGTTTTTGCAGACAAAGAAACTCATCCCCATACCTCGTTTGAAACCTTTAATAAAATGGGAAGATTTGCCTCAGGTGCTATAAAAACAATCGAGGGGATGACTATACCTATAGTCCCCTCATTAGGCATCCATCTTTCAATCGCTCACGTTATAGTAAGTCTACATCGAGGTCTTCCAGTAATTATGAGTGCACGATCCCAAATGATCTATAGACATATACTCGAACGAATAGCTTCAAAATTAAGGAGGTAGAATTATATGCCGTAATATTTGAAAATTAGCTTTTGAGTTGGCTATCGATTTTACCTTAGCTCTTTTTCAAAGACAACAGTTTTGAGTCTAACACCCTCAACTTCATCGTCTTTTTCCCCAATTATCTTAAATCCTTTCTTCAGATAAAAAGCACAAGCTTTATTATTCTTTTTTTCGCATTCCAACTTCAACTTTCTCGCTTCGGAAAAATACTTAAGGCTAGAGTCTAAAAGTTGCGATCCAACACCCATCCCTTGGAATTTAGGATTGACGTATATTCTGTGCATAAAAAGTGTATCTGCGTCAACTTTTCTAACCGTAATAATCCCAACGATGACATCTTTTTTATCCTTAGCTGCTGCGAAATATACGTCTGAATCTTTTGCTTGCTTTAGCAACAATTTTTCGGCATGCCACCGGCTGGTAATCTTTTTGATTGCTTTTGCAGAAAAATATTTTCCGTAGGTATTTTTCCAAGTAAGACTCAGAACGTCTTTAGCCGCTTTTATTTCGTCTAGATCTATTTTGCTTATGGTAAACATCTCAACAAAATCGAAAAATTTGCACTATAATATACATTATATGAC
>JACQRR010000034.1 GCA_016206365.1 Candidatus Roizmanbacteria bacterium
CATCGGTGTTGATGTATTAAGAATGTCTTTGGTTCATGGAAAAGGACCCTATTCTTTAAGCAGTGATGCGTTTGATACTTTAAAGTTTTTTATGACAAGATTAAATACGATGGAAACAGAAACGGATATGGATTTATCGGCCGGAATTAAATATGCCGCGCAAGGATTGATCAGTCCAGCCGATTTTGAAAATAATACGCTTGTACCGTCAAGCTATCTTCAGGAAGGTATGCATCCCAAATGCCACATCGGTGAGTATAGTACTATGATTGATCCGCAAGGTAATGTCAGACCCTGCTTATATTTATATGACGATAACGGTCCTTTTGCAAACAGTACAAGAGATCAATATATTATGGGGAATTTAAAAGAACAGAAATTTGCAGATATATGGTTAGGTGATAAATATACTCAATTTAGGAATGGGAATTTCCCCGATATGAGTCCGGACAGCAGATGCAGAACCTGCGAATACATGCAGGATTTTTCTGCAATGGATAGAGCACGAAAAAATCCACAGCCTGGAGATTCTTTAAGAATAGGATGGTAAGAAAAAAGAGTTTTTAAATTTAATAAGATGAGAACTGAATATTTCACTGATTTAATTACAAGAAAACCCGAATTTTCTGGTTATTCGCTGCGACGATCAGATAAGTTTAGTCAGAATGAGCTGTTTTATTTAACTAGTGAAGGAGAACCGAAAAGTAAATCTTATTATCTGAAAATATTTCCCAATAAACTGGATCAATTTCCGGAAGATTCACCAATTAAAAAAGCAGAAAGAGAATTAACGGCAGCACAGCTTATAAGAGATGAATTAGGATTGTATGTTCCGGCATCAACTTACCTTGGTCAAGACGAATCAGGGGATACTGCGATACTTCAGGAAGAAATTCCTGGAATTGATTTGGATCAGCTTGTACGGCAACCGGGTACAGTAAGTGTAGATAATTTAATGCATATCGTTAAGCAGGCGGGAATAAGCTTGGCCCGGATTCATGGTTTAAAATCAGCTTCATACGGTGACCTATTACTGAATTATCCAGAAAGGTATTCGTCATGGTTAGAGTGTTTTACTGTAGATGTTAGAAAACGGCTATCTAGAGGTATGAGATTAGGTATTTTAAATCAAAAACATGCAGATTATTTTGAAGAAAGATTAGGTTCTTCTGCTTTAAATGACAATGATTCAGTCCCGACTTTGTGCCATAATGATTTCGGGTTTAAAAATATTATTATCGATATGGGAACTACTGAAATTGTAGGTTTAATAGATTTTGAAGATGCAAGGTATTGGATTCCTGAATGGGATTTAACAAGAGTGAATGCCGCCTTAGAATACCCCAGTTCAAATTTGGATTTACGAGATGAATTTTTAGATGGGTATGTTTCTCATCACGGAGGCGATACGAGTCATCTTATGAAACAAATTGAATATTATAAACCGTTCGAAAGCCTGAATTATTGGATATGGGGATGGATGCTTCCTTTACATAAAGAAAATATTGTAAAAGATATAGTTCGCGTTACTAAAGTTCATTAAAGATTTTAATATTATTCATGGCAAAAAAATCAGATATTAAATATAAAGATTTAGCTGAAAAAGTAAGTAAATCTTATAGAAGTAATCCAAATTTAATAGGAATAATATGGATTGGATCTTCTTCTTTTGGAATAACTGATGATATGACAGATATCGATATCCGGTTAATCTGTGCGCATAAAGACACGAAATTTCATATGAAGCAGTTTACGAAAGAAGGAATAAAGATCGAGGTTGATCAGATAGATATCGAATGGTTACGTCAAAAATTAGAACCGGATAGTGATCAGTTTTGGATAAGAGAAAAAGCAAAAATCTTATATGATCCTCATGATGTACTAAAAAAAGAATTTTATAAACTTAATAAAATCGACAGGAAAGCATACGCAAAAATTTTATGGAGTATATATAAGGATATATTTCATTCTTACGATTTTGAAAAGTCTATAAAAAGAAATGATTTGATGACATCACGGATGTATGTTTTTAAATCAATAAACGCTTTGTCTAAATTTGCATTTATTTACCATGAGAAACCTGTTCCGACATTTAAATGGCGGTGGCACTTTATTAAAAAGTACAGACTTTTGAGAAATAGTTTTATTGAACAATTAAAAACAATTGATTTAAAAAATTCTGATAAAAGTTTTAATTTGATTAAAAATATTGAAAAACAAGCCCAATTAATGATGCTTAAAAAGGGCTATTCCAGCAAGCTTGTTCATGAACCGTGGTTATTTTAAACCTTCATTATAGTAATGTAATAATCTATCAATATGGGCTTTTACTGTAAATTGGTTAGACAAAATTTGATATCCTATTTCTCCCATTTCTTCAGCTTTTTTTGGATTTTCCAGTAAAAATCTCATCTTCTCAGCAAACAGATTTATATCTCCTCTCGGAATTAAATATCCATTTTCTCCATCGTGTAACCATTCGGATATTCCTCCAGTGTTAAACGCCACAACGGGTTTTTTGTTTTTCATGGCATGAAGTCCTACGAGACCAAAAGATTCTGGCCATATAGAAGGCACCACACATATCCTTGTTCTTTGGTAATAAGCATCAATGAGGTTAGTATCAACCCATCCTAAAAATTTTACTCTATCATTAAGCTGATTTTCTTTCTCAAAATCTCTCGAGGGAACATAGGATGGCCTATTTCCTATAACGGTTAGTTTATATTTATTTTCCAACAAAGAAAATGCCGATAACAGCTCATCAATGCCTTTAATTTCGACTAATCTCCCAACAAAAAGGATGTCAGAAGCTTCTGCAGTAACCAAACTCTCCATGACACCATGAGATATAACAGGCGTATGAGCCAGAAAAAGAGGAATTACTACCAGTTTTTGGGAAGGGATTTTATTTAATATTAATTGCTGTCTGACGTATTCGCTTGGAGTAAAAATAAATCTGTAACTTTCCATGCTTTCAAGTCCTGATGCTGTTTGAGAAAGTTTTCCGATTCTTGTTGCTTCCGGAATTCCAAATTGCTCCATGCATTCCAGACAATTAACTCCTACGGGTTCGGTACATATATTACCTTGAAATTTTATTCTGTTTTCGATCGGACAGTAAGGCCTTGAATCATAAACGCTCCTAAAAACAGGTTTACTTTTAGCAATCTCCTGTATGAGTTCATGATTGGTTACACTATAAACATGCAGAAGATCATATCCCTGATCATCCATAATATCAATGACCGAATGAGCAAGTTCAGGAATCCTTTCAGAAGGATAATGTCCGTTAAAAAAAGGAATAATATACTCTTTTAAACCGGTAAGATCTCTAAACTCATGAGCCGAAACCAGTCCAACATTAAGTTTTCTTCTACTTAGTTCCAATCCAATTTGTCGGACCATTATCTCTGCTCCTCCTGTTATCGACAAATCTTCATTCACTTGCAAACAACCTTTTACTATTTCCATATAGGTTATTTCAACAAGCTATTTATAGAATGATATATTATATTATTGTAAAACCTTATTTACTATAAGGAAAAATTTATTCTATTTTTCCTAAAATTTAGATTGATATAATGTTCTCATGCCTACTAATTTTTACGATAAAGTAGCTAAAAATTTTGGCCAGTATCATACAGGAGCCAAGTACAGTAAAGAATATCCTGCAGGCGATCCGGAAGAAGTATTTAAAAAGAATCTGCTATTGTTAAGCGGTAAAGCAAAGATTGCTCTTGATTCCGGCTGTGCCGATGGCCGTTTTACCCTGTTAAATAGCTCTCACTTTAAAAAAATTATTGCCATAGATTTATCGAAAGGCATGCTTAATGCTGCCAGGAAATTACAGAAAGATAAGAAAATAACCAATGTAGATTTTGAGTACATGGATGTTCATAAAATTAAATATCCTGATAAAACATTTAATGTAATTTATAACAGACGAGGGCCAACCGATTATTCCGAGTTTCATCGTCTTTTAAAACCGGAAGGGCATTATCTGGAAATTCAAATCGGAGAAAAAGACGCAAAAGAGATAAAAGTGATATTCGGAAGGGGTCAAAACTTCGGAGAGTGGAATACCTCAACATTGGAA
>JACQRR010000048.1 GCA_016206365.1 Candidatus Roizmanbacteria bacterium
AGATTTTATAGGATTGCAACAAACCAATATGAACCTGCCAGGTTAGAATTGGATTGGCACGATGCGATAAAACAAAAAAAATAAATGAAAATTAAGGTTTCGGCTCCGGGAAAATTGATGTTATTAGGGGAACACGCTGTTGTTTACGGATATCCTTGTATTGCGATGGCGGTTGATAAACGACTATATGTAACTGCTGAAATTATCGATAGTAAAGGAGATGAAACAATTGCGCCTCAAGTAAAAGAAAGTCGATTTGTTTTAGAAGCAATAGCTAAATTTAAAGAAAAATACAATATAAAACAATCGGTAAGAATAAGAACGAACGGCGATTTCTCTCACAACGTTGGCCTTGGTTCTTCCTCGGCCGTAACAGTTGCCACATTTAAAGCCATAAGCGAGATTTTCAATAAGTCACTTTCCTTACGAGAAATATTTGATTTAAGTTACGAGGTAAATCTGAAAATCCAAGGTGTGGGATCGGGTTTTGATTTAGCTGCTGCCACTTTTGGCGGTACATTATATTTTATAAGAGGGGGTAAAGTAATTGAGCCGTTAGGAAACGAAACTTTACCCTTGGTTGTAGGATATTCGGGGACTAAAGCAGACACTCCATTTTATGTTAGGAAAGTAGCGGAAACTTTTAAAAGGAGACAAACAGAGATAAAAGACATTTTAAGAAAAATTGAGGCTTTGGTTATTTCAGGCAAAAAAAATATTCTTAATCGTGATTATAAAAATCTAGGGAAATGCCTGACGGAAAATCATCTGTTACTTCAGAAACTAGGCGTGAGCATACCTAAGTTAGATGCCATGGTTGAAGCTGCTAATAAAGCTGGAGCATGGGGAGCAAAGTTGTCAGGAGCAGGCGGTGGAGATTGTATGACTGCTCTAGTTTCTAATGATAAAAGGACTGCTGTTGAAGAAGCGATTAAAAAAGTTGGCGGAGAAATAATCAATGTTACAAATAATGCAGAAGGTGTAAGAATTGATCAATAATATGAAAGCAACAGCGATCGCGCCATCAAACATTGCTTTTATTAAGTATTGGGGGAAAAAAGATGAGGAATTACGTTTACCTGAAAATGGCAGCATTTCGATGAATTTAAATAACCTATATACGACAACGACAGTTGAGTTCGCTGCCAAATATATACGAGACTTGGTAGTTATAGATGGAAAAAAATCAGAAAAAGAGACAAGAAGAGTTATAAAGCATTTAGATAGAATTAGAAAAATTGCAAAAACTACATTTAAAGCAAAAGTAGTTTCAAAAAACAATTTTCCCAGTTCAACAGGTCTTTCTTCATCTGCCTCCGGATTTGCCGCTCTGACTTTGGCAGCAGTAAAAGCAGCCGGACTAAATTTGTCCGAAAAGCATCTAACAATTTTGGCTCGACAGGGATCGGGATCTGCCTGTCGATCAATTCCTGATGGTTTTGTCGAGTGGTTAGAGGGCAAGACAAACGAGACTTCATATGCTTATTCTTTATATCCCTCTAATTATTGGGATATTCTTGATATTGTTGTTTTAATATCTAAAGATAAAAAAGATATTTCTTCGACTGAAGGACAGAAGTTAACCAAAACCAGTCCATTTTACAAAGTTAGACTTTCAAATATAAATAAAAAATTGAAATCATGTAAGGAGTTTTTAAATAAAAAAAATTTTTCAGAATTTGGAAAGTTGATTGAAGCTGAAACGCTGGAGTTGCATGCAATTATGCTAACGTCTTCTCCGTCATTAATATATTGGTCACCTGGGACGATTCAAATTATGAGGCTAGTCAAAAAGTGGAGAAACGAAGGAGTTCCAGTTTATTTTACTGTTAATACAGGTCAAGATATTCATCTTATTGTCGAAGGGGAAAATAGAGAAAATCTATTAGAAAAATTGAAGGAAGTTAAAGAAATAAAAAAAGTAATAGTAAATAATCAGTCTATAGGAGCCAGACTGATAAATAAGCATTTATTTTAAATTAAGGGCCGAATTTTGGCAGGTTAATCTTCCAACCTCCACCCGGGGTGATTTCAATAATCTTCAGGATATTGCCCGCTATGACCTCAAAGAGCGCAAGCGCGAAGATGACGAGGATTATTCCCACAACCGCATGCGTCATCTTATTTCTGGCTTTTTCCAACTTTTCTTTTTCTCCTCCCGAAGTTATCCAATCAAAGGCTCCCCATAGCAAATATAAAAATAAAGCCATACCTGCGACGATTAAAAAAATTCTTATAGCGCCCCCGATAAACGCTCCTGCATCGGTTGGCACTCCAGTTGGGGGAGCAATTGTGCCCCATATATCTGCTTGAGCCAGTTTCATAATTAAATTGGTACAGAAATATTAAACATTATAGTGATCAATTTTACGGCAAGAAAGCTGAGAATGACAATAACCAATCCTAATATCGCAAAGGTCATTATCTTTTGGGCTTTTGCAACGTTTTCGGGATTGCCGCCTGCCGTAATCAAGGTAAAACCGCCATACAAAAGCATAACCAAAAGGAGAAGGGCAGCGCCAATCATAAGCAGAGGAAGAAAGATGTTCATAAGATTAGCGATAGTCATGAATTTTGCTCCAGGAAACGTGGTTGGGTTTATTTCAAAAGGAGTAGGAGACATAACAAGAGTGTATAGAAAATGATTTTTTAAGTCAAGGAGAGTATAATCATGAAACATATAACATGAAACATGAAACATTAAAAAGAAATATTCCAAAACATGTGGCTATCATTTTAGATGGTAATAGGCGGTGGGCAAGAGAGAGAGGATTGCCTAAGTTTGAAGGGCACAGACGAGGATTAAATCAAGTCATCGAGATTGGAAAAAAAGCAAGAGAATTGGGTATAAAAATTTTAACCGTTTGGGTTTTCTCTACTGAAAATTGGGATCGAAGTAGAAAAGAAGTAAGCTATATAATGAAGCTTGGAGAAAGGGCGGTTGCTGATTATTTGAAAGATGCCTTAAAAGAACAGGTTAGAATTATCCATATTGGAAGAAAAGATAGAATTCCAAAAAATCTTAGAGATAAGATTAAAGAAGCAGAAGAAAAAACCAAAAAATTTAGCAGATATTATTTTGTTATTGCCTTAGATTATGGAGGAAG
>JACQRR010000001.1 GCA_016206365.1 Candidatus Roizmanbacteria bacterium
TAAATGGATCAATTTCAAATATATCGTCTGAAGACGTTGTTTTGCTTATGCCAATTGTAACGACTGAGGGCAGCGATTCTTCGACAACTTTGGTTATAACCGATTCCTCATAGACGACGGTTTGCTTTTCAACTTGTTGGTTGGGACGAGGTTCTTGTTGAAGTCCAAAAGGCAGGCGAGATTTTTGACTGATGGCAAGGATAATGATGAGAATTGCAAGAAGAAATAAAAGCTTCTTCATAAATATATTATAGCATGGGTGTAAGTTGTAATGGGATCCTTCACTTCGCTCAGGATGACCTTGGAATTAATGAACTATCAAGGTCATTTTATAAGTTGTTCTATAGCTTTTTCAAGTTGGAGGTCGGCTTCGCGGGTGAGCGAACTTCCCTCTTTTGTTTTGTTCTCAACTTTTATATCCGGCTCTATCCCTTTACTGTTGATCCAGTCGCCTTTTGGCAGAATCCACTTCGCGACAGTTATATGAATTCCTGCTCCATCTTTCAGATTGGTGGCTTCTTGAACAGATCCTTTGCCAAAACTTTTCTCCCCCACGAGGATCGCTCTTTTGTAATCTCTTAAAGCGCCTGCCAAGATTTCTGAGGCTGATGCTGAACCTTTGTTGATTATTACAAGCAAAGGAATTTCTAAAAGTCTTCCTTCTCTTTCTACTTCGTAGGATTTTGACTCTTGAGTTGTAGAGGTTTGCTTTACAACCATTTTTCCTAGCGGTAGAAATTCTGAGGCAAGATATACAGAACTATCAAGATAGCCGCCGGGATTGTCTCTAACGTCGATGATAAGTCCTTTGATTTCTCGATTTTGCCATCTTAAAGCAACTTCGGCAATGGCTCTGTCCCATTCATCATTAGTATTGTCTCCAAACTGGTTAAGCTTAATATAGGCAACAGTCTGATTTTTCTTTTTTTCATAATTTAGCTCAACTGACTCAACTCTTATTTGTTCGCGTACAATCTCCAGATCTAATTCTTTTGAGTCACGCTCTAGGGTAAGTTTTACCTTTGTCCCTTTTGGCCCACGGATTTTTGAAACGGCTTGGGGCAAGGTCCAACCTTTTGTAGATCGATCGTCGACTTTGTTTATGAAATCGCCAGCGTTGATTCCGGCTCTTTTGGCTGGCGAATTTTTGAGAGGTGCAACAATTACGATACGGTTATCCTGGAGGCCAAGTTGGGCGCCTATTCCTTCAAATTTTCCTGCAAGATCGTCTTTAGATTCTTTATTTTCCTCTGGTGTAAGAAAAAAAGTATAAGGATCTTCGAGGGAAGACGCCATTCCTTTTATGGCCCCATAGTACATCTTTTGCGGGTCTATTTTATTTTTATCGATAAATTTTTTTTCAAGTTCTTCCCAGGTTTCCCAGAAAAGAGTAAAATCGAGATTTTTTCCGATAGATGAAGTGCTATTGGGACGACTAAAAACGCTTTTATTTAGCTGTTGAATGTAGCCTATCCTTGATTTATATTGACCAAGTTTAAAACCAGAACCGAAGAGAAAGACTACAACCGAAAGCAAAAGTATTATGTTGGTTGCCTTTTTTTTGAACATAAGATAATCAAAATCCTAATGACCAAATCCCAAGATCCAAATGGTTCGACAAGCTCACCATTCCGAGCAAAGTCGAGGAACAAATCCAAAATCTCAAATCCCAAACTTGAGCTGGATTACTGTATTAACACAATGAGTCATTGGGACTCGGAACTTTATTGGTCATTGAGAATTTGGATTCGGGATTTATTTATAGAAGTATATCTTACTATATTGTTTATCTATTAAACAATAAGGTAAATTAATTTGAAGAATTTTTTTGAAATCTTCAATATTTTTAATTTGAGCTTTGGGTACATCAGAATCTTGTGGAGGACTTTTGAGTGTGATGAATCCTTTTATTCCTAGCGCTTCTGCCTTCGTTTTTAAGTAGGTAGTGATTGACTCGATGACCATGATTTTATTTGAAGCTTGAGGAGCGGAGATTGGTTTGGATGCATCATCCAAATAAAACGTTCGTCCTCCAAAATTTTCGCTGGCTTGTTTGAGATTGAATTCTTTGGTTTCACCCACTTTGATCTTTAGCTGATTTTTTAATATCTCTAAGACTTCGCCTTTAAAAAAGGCGCCAACTTGATTGTCTTGGGGCTTTGAAGTTGAGATGATCACATTTCCATCATGATGATTGATCTCCTTTATGATTCCTGTGTACTCGCTTATAATGAAATAGCTTTTGATTAAGCTTTTTTTCTCAGCCAGAACCTCACCTTTGTTAATTTGATCGCCCACAAACTTCTTCAAATACTTAAATATTTTGTCAGAAGGAATATGTAGTTTTTTTGAAACGGCGATGTTTACCTCGGATCGGCTTTTTTCTTCATAAAAGCTGGCGTTAAAGTCTACATCTTGACCGGGTTTCAAAAGACATTTAGCGTCATCTGGTATGAATAATGTGATTATCATAATATCATTATAACAAGAGGCGGGAACTTGGAAGTAAGATGTTTGATATTTGTTTGCTTATCTTAAACCCTGGTAAGAAACGTACGGCAAAAGAGCTAGATATCTCGCGTATTTGATCTGGTTTGTGAGTTTGCGTTGATGTTTGGCACATAAGCCAGTTTTATCCCGCCCTAAGATTTTTTTTCTAGGCGATAAAAATTTGCTTAAGTTTTCTATTTGTTTATAACTTGGTTCTACTTTATATTGACAATAAAAACAATTAATCATACAAATACACGAATTTCGCAGTTGTCATTCTGATCCGCCAACTGGCGGAGAAGAATCTCTTGCGAAGCCGAGTTTGACTCGGCGAATGCCAGGTACAGGACTGTACCTGGCGAATGCGAGTTCTGAAAGGACGTCTGACGTCCTGAA
>JACQRR010000038.1 GCA_016206365.1 Candidatus Roizmanbacteria bacterium
GGGCCGGTGGCGTAACGGCTATCGCGCTTCCATGGCATGGAAGAGACTAGGGGTTCAAATCCCCTCCGGTCCACAAAATGAACCTGGCACAACAGGAATTACTTCATCCAGCCTTAATTAAATTTATTGTCTTTGACATCGGCGGCGTGTTATGGGAAGACTCTGACCCAGTTTTATTTGAAGCGATAGCTAAGGATCTGGGCCTGAATTTTCAGGACGTTCAAAGAGCGATAGACGAAATTCGAGATCCTTCGACAAATGCTTCAATCTCTGAGGAAGAAAGTTTTGAAATAATGATGAAAGTTATGCATATCCCTAAGGAGAGAAGAAAAGATCTGGAAAGATCATTTAACCATCCGAAAATATTTAAACCGATAAGAGGGATGCAGGATTTAATTCACAATCTTACTCAAAATCCAAAAATTAATATCTATCTTTTGTCTGATATTATTAACATAAGTTCTCTTTATAAGGCAGTACTAAAAGCGATAAAAAAACATTATCCCTGGATTAAACAAGATCATATCTTTATTTCACCTCGTATTAAGGCAGCAAAAAGAGAAGAAGGTGCAAGAGCATTTGAAATACTTCTTGAGAAATTAAAAATAACCAACTCTTCAACTGTAGTGTTTATTGATGATATTAAAAAATTTGTCGATATTGCCAGGGAGCGTTATCAGTTTCAAAGCATTCATTTTACGCATGATTCTTCACAAGGAAGATCATCTGTCGACGGGTTACGTTCTGTTTTCACCAAGGCGGGTTTACTCTAATTTCAGATAATTTTTCTTCTCCTCAAAAATTATCCTAAATCTTTTAAAAAATTCCAGCCTTCCTAAAAGATTAAAAGAAACGAAATATTCATAGGAAAAAACAATTGGACAAATAAATTTCTTATTGGCTAACTCAATTTCCAATTTATGTACGAATCCTTTTATATGGCCTCCTACGCCGCCTAAAAATATTTGTTTACCAGCCTCTATTTTGATTCCTAGATATTTAGCTACATCAGATTGGAAGATGGAGATTGTTGCGCCAGAATCGACTAAGGCGTCTGTATCAAAAATTTTATTTTGATATTTAAGTGTCGCAGGGATAAGTGGAAAATAATGTCCTTCTGGATTTTTATAATATCTGAAAATGCTTAGAGCTTTGTTATCCATAAGACGTATGGTCCCTCACCCTTTCTTGGTACTTTATGAGAAAAGGGAACCGTCCCAGCAGGACGTTTATCATCAGCAGGGCGCGTTACTAAAGGTCCAATTTCCTGCAGGCTTTCTCCGACTGCAATAATTTTATCCTTAACTGGATCAATAACAACCCATTTTCCGGCAAAATCACCCATTTTTTTAGTAGAAACATTAACTTTTTTCATAGCATGTAAAGTTTAACAAAACCCTAACAAAAACGCAAAAAATGAATTTAGCCAAAGTTTAAGGAAGAACCTTTTAAAAGAGAAAATCCTTTTAGGATAGCTTTAACTTCGGGATCGTCTGCTCCTTTATTATTTATTATTTTTCCTATTTCTTCTTCAGCAATCCATTTATATTCAGAGTGGTCTTGTGGATTTAATTGTATTCCAGATAAAGAACTAATTAGAGTTGCAAAATATACGACTTCTATTGAATGCGACCCTTTTACCTTATTCTTGTAAGTAAATACATAAAAGGGATCTCCTACATTAATATCTACTCCTAGCTCTTCCGTTATTTCTCTTTTAAGGCCAATGGTTATATCTTCGCCAAAATCAAGGTGACCGCCTGGTAGCTCATATTTTCCCGGCATAAATTTTTTACGTGTTGAACGTTTCGGCAAAAAAACTTTCTCTACTCCATTGAAATCTTGATGAATAAAAGCAGCGGCAGTGATAACCTGTTTGCCAATTGCTGGACTTTCGCTATCGTAGGAAATAATACCAGTCATGTTTTTTTCATGTTACCATAAAAATAATAAGTCTTGACAAATTATTTAATGTACATTATCATGTACGTATGTGAACAGTTCTACTACAATCCCAATAACAGAGGCTCGTAGAAAACTTTTTCAGCTGGTTAGAGATGTGCAGACTCCTGGCTTATTTTATACTTTGACTGAAAAAGGCAGGCCAAAGGTTGTTTTGATGTCAGCCGAGGAGTTTGAATCATGGCGGGAAACTTTGGAAGCAGTGACGGAATTTCCTGATTTAAAAAAAGATATGGAGCAGGTGGAAAAGGATATTAAATCCGGCGATTATAAAAAATATCCAACTCTAGAGGAAGTAATGATGGAGCATGGTTATATGTTAGCAGATAAGGGCAAAAGGAAGTATCATGTGGCAGATAAGATTCGAAAAAAGAGCCAAAAAAGACCTAGATAAGATTCCGGAACAGTATCAAAAGCGAATTTTCTCGGTTTTGTTAATCCTACAAACCAATCCATATCTAGGAAAAAAGTTAGAAGGAAAATTAAATGATTTTTATGTTTATCGAGTCTGGCCTTATAGAATAATTTACAAAATCTACAAA
>JACQRR010000039.1 GCA_016206365.1 Candidatus Roizmanbacteria bacterium
ATTTCACTTTATAAAAATAAGTTAACTTTAAGTTTTTATTATTCTTCAAATTCGAGAAACATTAATGAAGAAGAAGCGAAAAGAGAATTGGGAAAATTCAGCAAAAGTAATTAATTCCATATCGTTATATTGATATAACGATATTTTGTTTTTAGCTTAAGGAGTTGGCGATGGACTAAGAGTTGGGCTGGCTGAATCCCAGGGCATATTTACACCTATTTTAATCTGCGAGTCTCCGTTCTTATCTTTCTCATTCCAGGAAATGACTTTAATTTCGTAAACGCCGTCTGTTAAATTAAACGTTTCATTGAACTCATTGATATTTCCATCAAGAATTCGAATCTCGCTGCCATTAATATAGAATTTCGTCGTTTTAATCGGATTTACACTTGCAATTTTGCCCTTTATCTCAATATTGTTCGAGTTCACCGTTTCTTTATCAGACGGAGATTTTATTTGAACAACTACAACGTCGGAGGCGGCATCGGAAGTTTCGGTCGGAGGATGGTATTTATCGTCCTTCTGGTCACGTGCCCAGGCGTCGATTGCCTCTTGCCAACGATTTTTTCCGTCGGTTGAAATAGGATCATTTTCGCTGATCACAATATATTCTTTCTCTTCATAATTTCCTGTTTTGATCTCAACATCGTTGGCTAGCTTGCCAGTAGATTTGGAAATTTTTAGTTTTTTATAATACGGCGAAAGATCTTTCGGCTCAGTCCCTTCGCTAAAGTATTCGGAGCGAGTCGGTACGGCTTCATGCGGTAAGCCACCCAAATAAGAGTCGATAGCGGCTGCATTTACTTTTTCTGGTTTGTCCATAATGCCGTCCTGATATTTTTTCAGCAGTTCGATCATCAATCGGTAAAAAATCTGCGAAGCGCCTGTGGCGCCTGAGGCTATCTTTTGATTCATGGGAGAGTTATCATTGTTCCCGGACCAGATTCCGACCGTTATGCCTTTAGTAAATCCTATAGCCCAGTTGTCTCGCTTATCGTTGGTTGTTCCTGTTTTCGCTGCTACGGTTTTTCCAGGTATATTTAGATATGAATTTGGACCAAAGACGTCGAGCCTGGCGTTGTTGTCCGACAAAATGTGCGAGATTAGAAACGAGACTTCCGGAGTGAGGACTCTTTGCTCTTTAGATTTTAGGCTTTGGAATATTGATTTGCCGTTAAAATCGGCAATCTCCTCGAGCGAGGTTAGCTCTTTTCGCACTCCGCCTCTGGCAAAGACAGAAAAAGCCGAAGTCAGATCTAAAAGAGTAGTTTCCCCGCCACCTAGGGTTATTGCTAAGCCGAAACGGCGCAAATTTGCCTCGGTTGGCGCAAGCGTCTCCAAACCCAGATCATTGGCCTTCTGTAAAAAATCACGGATTCCTACCATAGCTAACAACTTTACTGCCGGCAGGTTTATTGAATTACCCAGCGTAAAGCGAAGTTGCATGGGGCCCCTGAACTTTGCGTCATAGTTTTCTGGAACGTAGTCGGGTTGCCCTGTCTGAGGAAAGGCAGTCTTTACATCCATAAGCACTGTCGAAGGAGTATAGCCCTTTTCAAAAGCCAACGCGTAGGTGATCGGTTTGATTGCGCTTCCGGGCTGACGAAGGCCAAGCGCTGCATTAAATTTGCCGAATTTTTCGTCGCCGAAGTCATACGATCCGACCATGGCTAGAACTTCGCCAGTCGCTGAATCGACTACTACCACAGCGCTATTGGAGACTTCAAAAGCCTCTAATTTTTTAATCTCTTCTGAGACAATTTTTTCTGTGCTTTTTTGAACCTCGAGAGAAAGAGTCGTTTTTATCTTTACGCCACGATCCAAAAGCTTAGTACCGTATTCCTTTTCGATTTGATCTCTGACATAAAAAACAAAGTGGGGCGCTTCAATAGCCAATTTTGACGTTGTAAATTTAATCGTTTCGAGTTTTTTTAGCGATTCTTTTTCCACATCTCTGTCGATTTTGCCATCTTCTCGCATTCGCCTTAAGACGTCTTTGCTTCTCTGCCTCCAAGCGTCATTCTTTCCGATGAAGGGAGAGTAAATGCTCGGGCTTTGCGGAAGCCCGGCAAGAATTGCTGACTCGACCAGGTTGAGATCTTTTGGTTCTTTGGCAAAGTAACCTTTGGCGGCAGATCCAATGCCCCAAAAACTTCCGCCGTAGGGAGCTTCATTGAGATACATCTCAAGAATTTGCTCCTTTGAGTATCGCCTTTCGACCTCAAAAGCCAAAATTATTTCCTTGATTTTTCTGGAAGGCGTCCTTCTGGAATCAAGCAGAACGTTCTTAATCAGTTGCTGGGTAATCGTAGATCCTCCCTGTATGCCTCTTCTCAGAAGAATATTGATAAAAGCTCTAAGAATGCCTATCTCGGAAACGCCACGATGTTTATAAAAATTTTTGTCTTCGATAGCGATAGTTGCTTCTTTCAAATCATTTGAAATCTGGTTAAGGTTCACCGGAAAGCGATTTTTATCTTTATACATATCAAAAAGAAGTTTGCCTTCGCGGTCATAAAATATCGTAGAGCTGCCTGTGACCTGAGATAATTTGCCGGGAGACGGCAGATCGCGCGCGTACCAGGCAAAGAGGAAAAAAACCAAGATAAAGGAGATAATAATCAAGCCAGTTATAACAAGCAGACCGTTTACAATTAGTTTCTGTCTAAAATAACGACGCCTTATTGGACTGTCTTTACGGGGAATATACATTTATTTAGTATAGCAAAATTATCACCTAATATTCGCAACTAAAGTGTAAAATAACAATATGAGAATTAAAAAACTCTTTAAAGTTAAAAAAGAAACAATCTGGAAAGTCATTATAATAGTTTCATCAACGCTACTAATCTTGTCATCTCTTGCACCACTGTTGTTTGTGAGATAGCTATAGTTAGCGCAAAACAAAATGTCGTATTTGTCATCCTGAACTTGTTTCAGGATCTGATTGATAAGATGCTGAAATAAATTCAGCCTGACATTTAATAAAATCTGTCATTTCGTTTTGCGAGCGCTATAGAATGTAACACGCAACATGAAACATGTAACATTTAAATAAAGAAAGATATGATTCTTCTTATTCTTGTGTTACATGTTATATGTTACATATTATATGGCTCTAGATCAGAATATAGAAACTCTTCCAAATACAAGCTCTATCACGATCCGAAGGTTTAAATCTATTGGAATAGATTCATATTGGGATCTACTTAATTATTTTCCTTTCCGCTACGAAAACTTTTCCTTGATCACCCCTGTCAATCAAGTTCAAAACGGTGAACTTATAACTATTAAAGGGACTATTTTAAAA
>JACQRR010000047.1 GCA_016206365.1 Candidatus Roizmanbacteria bacterium
ATCTTGAGGTGACTCCGCTTGGAAAAGCCCAAGTAATTGTAAAGTATACTTTACCGAATAGCGTTAGTGAAAAAGGTTACAAAATTCTAGTGCAAAAACAACCCGGAACCTACGACGATAAGCTAAAAGTAGAAGTCGATGGAAAAAGTATTTATGATGGAGTTTTGGATGTAGATAAGGAAATAAGATTGAAATGAAAAGAACGATTAAAACAGAGGCGATTGTGTTGAGAAAAAGGCCATTACCAAATCAAGATAAAATTATCACTCTTTTTACAAAAGAATTAGGTAAGGTTGTTGCATTTGCCAAAGGAATAAAGAAAATAACAAGTCGTCGGCTTCCCCATGTTCAGACCGCAAATTTAATAAATGCTGTTCTTTATAAAAAAGACAGCAGATTTTATCTTCAGGAAACCGATCTCATTTCTGGTTTCTCGCAAATTAAAAAAAATCCTCATAAAATTCAATTGTTATATCTATTTCTATTTGTTGTGGAGCGTTTATTACCAGAGAACCAACTCGAGACGGACGCCTACAAGTTGGTGCTGAAATTTTTGATTGAATTGTCAGAAACTGAAAGCCAAGGGAGTTCACTGTTGACAAAATATTTAAATAAAGTTCTTAAGCTGTTAGGTTACTCCAAAGAAGATAAATCTTACGAAGAGTTAAGGAACGCAATCGAAGAAATTATTCATGAAAAAATGCCCGAGCTTCATATATAATAAAATCTGATAAATCGGAAAGAACAGCAAAATCGGCATTCATCAGAAAACGGATAAATCAGATTTATCAGAATTATTCTGATATCTGATTCAGCTGATGCAAGCTGATCTTTTCTGATTTATCTGAACTACTATGGTATCAATGGATAAAATTGTTGCTCTTTGTAAAAGACGAGGATTCATTTATCCTTCTTCTGAAATCTATGGAGGAATAGCCGGATTTTGGGATTACGGACCTTTGGGGGTAGAGCTGAAAAACAACATCAAAAGAGAATGGTGGAAAAAGATGGTGTATGAAAGAGAAGATGTGGTTGGTCTAGACGCAGCAATTATCATGAATCCTAAAGTCTGGGAAGCATCAGGACACGTGCAGGGATTTGTTGATCCATTAGTTGAATGTAAAAGTTGTCATAACAGATTCAGAGCAGACAAGATCGTTGATTTTACTTGTCCAAAATGTGGCCAAAAAGGAAAATTTACTGAACCTAAAAAATTTAACCTTCTGACTGAAGTTTATCTAGGTGTAACTGAACCAAAACAAAAAGCATATCTTAGAGGAGAGATAACTCAGGGAGTTTTTGTCAATTTTCAAAATGTTATCAGTTCTTCGAGAGTGAAGATCCCATTTGGGATTGCTCAAATTGGAAAAGCGTTCAGAAATGAAATCACACCGGGAAATTTTACCTATCGATCTCGGGAATTTGAGCAGATGGAACTAGAATATTTCATCAAACCTAAGGAAAAAGAAGGTGAGAAAACTTTTGTCTACTGGAAAGAACAACGAATTAATTGGTATAAATCTCTGGGAATAAAAAGTGAAAGTCTTAGATTCAGGAAACATGCAGACGATGAAAGAGCTCACTATGCGAGGGCGGCTTATGATATTGAGTACAAAGCGCCCTTCGGCTGGAGCGAATTTGAGGGCATACATCATCGAGGAGACTGGGATTTAGGAAGGCACAAATTGAATTATAAGGATTTAGAAACGGGTGAAGAATATACTCCTTGGGTTATCGAAACATCGGGAGGAGTAGATAGGACCGCCTTGTTTTTTCTACTTGACGCTTACTCTGAAGAGGATAAAAGAGTAGTCTTGAAGATTCATCCGAGATTGGCGCCTTATAAAGTAGCAGTATTTCCTTTGCTTGCAAATAACCAAGAACTTGTCGAAAAGGCCAAAGAAGTTTATCGCTTACTTAGGGCAAGTTTTTTTACCGCTTGGGATGACAGAGGGAATATTGGAAAGCGCTATTTTGCACAAGACGAGATTGGTACTCCATTTTGTGTTACTATTGATTATGTAACTATAGAAGACGATTCGGTTACTGTTAGGAACAGGGACACAATGAAACAAGAAAGAATTTCTATAGATAAATTAAAAGCTTATGTAAAAGAGAAATTAGAAGTTTAATCATCTTGTCATTCTGAACGATAAGTGTAGAAGTGAAGAATCTAGCGTAAGCGTTTTTACGCTCTCCGCCAGTTGGCGGATCGCTAGATCCTTCGTCCGACATCCGTCGGACTCAGGATGACGGGAGGGCGGCATATATGAAAATGGACCAGAAAAAAATAATGTTGATCGTTGGAGTAATAGTTACTGTTTTAATAATAGGGGGTGTATTAGTGGTATCGAGAAGAACCACACTGCCAGAACAACCCCAAGAAGAACTTTTACCCACAGAAGTACTTATCCCAACCGTTGACAGTAATGTTTCTGTGGATCTCATTTCTTCAGCGGCAGGGAGAGAAGTAATACTTCAGATAAAAAATATTCCGACAGGGACCAAATCAATTGAGTATGAACTTTCATATCAGACAAAAGAAGGAGGACTGCAAGGAGTAAACAGTGTTATTGATGTTGATGGTGACCAAAAAGACTATGAAAAGAGAATAACTTTAGGCACGTGTTCCTCTGGAACATGCGTGTATCACCAGGTGGTTGGAAAAATTAGATTAAATTTAAGATTCACAGGAGATTATGGGGATAAGGTGTTTGAGGAAGAATACGACATTTAATATCAAATATCAAAAATCAAATATCAAAATTACACATTAAAAATTTAAAAGATTTAAAGCATTTTACATTTTGATATGTCATTTTGCTTTTTGCATTTTAATTTTTGATTTTGAAAGGAGGTTCAATAAAGTTATATGCCCATTATCAAATCAGCCAAAAAAAAACTAAGGCAGGATATTAAACGGACAAAACGAAATAAGCAATATGAACTGGAGTACAAGAAAATAATAGATATAGTGAAGAAACATAAAAAAGATCTGCCTGCCGGTAAGCAGGAGAAAAAAGATGATCTATTAATAAAAAAAGCCTACAAAGCTATTGATAAAGCCGCAAAGAAACACATCATTCATAAAAGTAAAGCAAGCCGATTAAAAAGTATGGTGGCTCGACAATTGTACAAATGAAATACAAAATAAACCTACTTACACTAAAAAAGGAAAAACTGTTTGATAGAGTTATTTATTTTGTACTCAATTATTTACGATATATTCTTGTTATGACCCAAATTGTTGTAATCGGTGTTTTTTTCTATCGTTTCAAAGTCGATCAAGATTTGGTGGATCTACAGGAAGCAGCCGACCAAAAAAAAGAGATCATTAAAGTTTCTCAACCTTTAATCAAGGAGGCAAAGAAAGAAGCTTTCAAACTCGATCAAGCACAATCAATAATGACAAGCCAACACACATTGCTTGAAGCAATTGATTATCTTTTGTCAATTTTTCCAGAAAATTTTTTTCTCAATAAAATGCAGATATCGGAAGATACCATATCTATGGCTGGTTTTACTCAGGATCCCCAAACGATAAAAGACTTTTTAAATCGTCTAAAAAAAGAGACAAAATTTAAAAAAATAGAACTACAAAATATTAAAAAAGGAGAAGCGGGTTTAGAATTTTCATTTGAGTTAAGTAAATATAACAGTACGTCATCCTTTTAGTCTAAACATGGAAAAATCGCTGATGTTAAAAAAGCTCTTTAGTAAAAAAACACAAGATTATACTTATGCGATAGGCTTTTTTTTTATTTTTTCCTTCTTCATATTTTATGTAATAAAGCCGAATCTTATTACCGTTTTTGAGATCAATGCAAAGATCGAACAGTTTAAGAGGATTAACATAGTTTATGGAGAGCAAATTGACAAGGTTATTGAAATTCAGTCAGCGCTTGAGGAGAATAGAGATGACTTTACGCTTATAAATAAAGCAATTGCTACAAAACCAGAAGTAAACAAAGTTCTCTCCGATCTTGATATTTCAACCGAGGGAAGCAGGTTAACATCTGAAAGAATAAACACTTTTGACATTGATTTAAAAGACAAAGAATCAGCATTAAAACTAAAATCTTTTATAATCAATATGGAATTAAAAGGGACATTTGATGACACAATGGCATTTATTAAGAAAATCTATGAGCAGCGTCGCCTCAAATTAATAGAGGAATTAGAGTTGGCACGTGATGAAAAAGAATCCTCACCCAGCTCAATTTTAAAAATTAAATTAGAAGTTGGAGGATATTATCTATGAATCAAAAAGAACTATTGTGGATTTCCATAACTGTTTTTTTAACTGTTGTTGCTTGGATGCTTTTAGATATTTATAGAATAAAAACGCAGATCAATATTGAATCTGGACTTAAGTCGCTTCAGACTGTTGATTTTACTCTTAGGTCGGATGTATTAAAAATGCTGAAAGAAAAAACGCCTTAGTATGACGTATTCGAAATATTTTTTTCCTCAAGAACCAAAGATCCCAATTCCCATAACAATCGGGGTAGTACTTTTGCTAATTTTCTTCCTTACAAGATTTTTTGGATCTGTTTCTCTTCCCTCCAGGGCAAGTAAAAAGACTTTAAGGCAGTTAAAGGTAGTGAACTTGTCACACAACCAGGCAGGCGTGTTTTGGCAAACGGATGAGAAAGAAACTGGCTGGGTAAATTATGGACAAAGCGAAGGAGTTTTAGATAATGTAGCTCTAGACGAGAGGGACCTTCAAGATAGAAGGAATTTATTTCATGACCATCTTTCTATCTTAAAAAACCTCCAGCCTGACTCTAATTATTTTTATAAGATTGTCAGCAATAATCAACTGGTTGAGGCAATAGATGGGAGGTCTTTTTCTTTTAAAACGCCTCCAAATCTAGCGATTTCATCTAATCTTAATCCAGCCTATGGAAAGATAATAAGAGAAAACGGAGAACCTCTAACAGATGCGCTGGTGATTCTTTTCTTCGAACAGGCATATCCTCTTGCTACGTTGTCAAAGACTACAGGTGAATGGCTTATACCTCTAAATATAATATTGAATAAAAATACGTTAAAAGTCCAGACGGTTGGCCTTGAAGATAAGCTGTCAATAGAAATATATAGCGATGATAAGAAAAAAACGCAAATTATCACAAACCTTTCTCGCATTAGCCCTTTACCACAGACTGTCATAGTCGGTAAAAATTACAACTTTTTGAGCGAGGAAAACATTCTTTCAGCGTCTTCGGTAAAGAAGGTCGAGTTAAATAAGATAGAGATACTTTTTCCCAAAGAGTCTACGATTATTCCAGGTAGTAAGCCTCTTATCAAGGGGACTGCAATTCCAGATGTCGAGGTTGAAGTAACCATTGATTCTGCAAAAAGTTATTCGTTTAAAACCATAGCTGATAAAGAAGGAGTTTGGAAAGTAATCGTGACAGAAGAGCTTCCTTCAGGTTTGCATACACTCAAAGTGACGACAAAAGATTTAAATGGAAAAGTTGTGCAGTTGACAAGAAAGTTTAGCATAGCGAAATCAGGCGAGCAAGTCTTAGGTGAAGCGACCGCAGAGGCAACGCCAACCTTTACCCCGACTGGTATTCCAACTGTTACGCCAATGCCATTCCCATCTCCAACAATTTTCCCTATCAAATCGCCAACCATCTCGATAACACCTCCAACAAGTGGCATAGATATAATTCCAGTTAGCGCAGCAAGTGTAAGTTTAATTATACTAGGTATTGGCGTTCTTCTTGCATTTTAGTTTTGAATTAACTTACAATGGTAATATGGATATAGTCAGTTTTTTATCTTCGCTAAATAAGCTTGCAATGGTGGCATTTTTGCTGACTCTTGGATTTCTAACCTATGAGATAATACTTTTGAGAAAAACAGGAAAAGCAAAATCTAAACCTCAAGTTCCTCAATTTAAGGAGGAAGAGGAGTTCGTAGCTTCTGATCAGAGAATTATTGAAAGTGAAATTCCAATCGTAACAAATAAGAATAAATTCGTGCTTCTTGCTTTGGTAGGTTTATTAATACTTTTCGGAACAATAACGTTGGTTGGCTACATCAATTCAAAATCAGGAAGAGAAAAAAATAAGCTGACTTCAAGAGATATTAAAGCTGCAGCGCCAAAGTTGACCCCAACCGAGATTCCAAAACCTACCATAGAGATTTCAGCCACGCCCGAGGAAACTCTGACTCCAACCGCAACACCTTTGCCAACGCTTGAAACTCCAGTCTTAAGCGAAACATCGACGCCTACACTATCTCCAACAATTATTCAACAACTTCCCAAGACTGGTTATGTTAACAACCTGTTGATTTTGTTTTCGTTTGCAGGCATTGTTCTCTTCTTCTCGTTTTTGTTTTAGGATCAGGACTTACGCGAATAATTACAATTTGGTTTGTCATGTTGAGCGAAAGCGAAACATCGCTCGCGAATGCGAGACTCAAATAAATTGAGAGATTCTTCACTTCGCTACGCTTCGTTCAGAATGACAGCGCGTAAGTCCTGTTAGGATAAGAAACGGTTGAAATTTCCCTATAAATAATTGTGTGCTAAGCTAGGTCTTTAAATCATTTCTGATAAGTGTAACCTCTTTTTAGTGTCTCACAGGTATTAAAGCTTGAAACGCGAGAATCTAAGTTTTTTCTATAGCACTGGATATATAGATGAAGATTAGCAAAATTGCCCTCCCGCGGCATTAAAACGTATTGACCGTTGTATAAATTATTGTCCGGAACAAGAAAGAAGTCTTGCGAAAGGGAAATTTCCTTTTGAGCAAAATCTCGAAGAAATATAATATTTTTAACAACAATTGCAACTTGTTGATTTGAGATATCACGAGTCAACAATTTATCTAAAACCTGATAAAGTTTTTTCAAATCATTTAAATTGTATTTTTTTATATTTGCGAATACTTTATTTTTTATCGCTTCGAGTACCTTTTGTTGTCTTTTGTTTCTGGCAAAATCACTGCCTTCAACTCCTACCGCATGTCGAGATCGGACATATTTGAGGACTGTTGCTCCGTCCATATGGGTAATACCTTTTTTGAATGATACTGTTTCATAACGACATTTAAAGTCTGGGTCGCCGTCACATTCGGCATTTTCTCGGTCGGGGATTGGAAATTGTTTATCTGTGAATGATCGATCGACATCTATTTCGATACCGCCCAACAAATCAATAAGTGCTTTAAACTTAGCAAAATCGATAACCAACGCATATTGGATTGGAATTCCAATAACGGCCCCGACCTCTGCTTTAGCTAATTTGAGACCGCCATTTTTTTGTTTAGCTTCACCATAGGCATAAGCGGTATTAATCTTATCCTGTAGAGTATCGCTCCAGATGTCTCGGGGAAGCGAGATAGTGAGGAGTCTATGATTTTTAAGATTATAGTTGGCCACAATCATCGAGTCAGAAAGTGTTCCTCCGTCATGTTGACTTCCAGCTATTCCTAAGATAAGAATTGTGACTTGATCGTTATACGTCTTGAGAGAATCTAGCGAGAGCAGGGTTTTTAGAAGTGATATTTTGAGAGTTTTAGTAAGAAATAGATAATAAGGCCAAATAAAAACAGAAGTTAGAAGGTAGAAACTGGAAGATAGAAGCACTATGAAGAAGATTTTTTTTGACATATTACCTTATCCTAACTTTATTATCTTGAAAAATTCATCGGGATCAAGCGAAGAACCTCCAATAAGCAAACCGTCGATGTAAGAATTAACTAGATAATCTTGGGCATTTGACTCTGTGATGCTTCCACCGTATAGAAAGCTAACTTTTTCCGATAAATTTAATTTTTTTTTGACTTCAATTACCTTTTCAACATCTTCATTTTGTCCCGTCCCTATGGCATATACTGGCTCGTAAGCGACTATCTTAATATTTTCTGGTATAGAATCTTTCTCACCTCTGACGCAATAGACGGGTTGAATCTCATATTTTAAAGCCAGTTGTACTTTTTTTGTTAGGACTTCGTCGCTTTCTTGAAAATACTTTCGTCGTTCACTGTGACCTATTATTGCGTAGTCGATCAACCCTTTGAGAGATTTTGCAGTAACTTCACCGGTGTAGTTCCCAGATTCAAAGACTGAAACATCTTGAGTTCCTAGAGAGATAAATTTGTTATCTCTAAGTTTCAACTTGAGTGGATGAATGAGATGAAAGGGCGGACAAACTACCATCTTGATACGATCGTAACGAGATGGTAGGTTCAAAAATTTATCGATCCAGTCTAACGCTTCATTTAAATTTTTATTTGCTTTCCAGTTGGCGATAAAATAGCGCATATAAGTTACTCGAAATTACGAATATTTTACGAATATACGAATAAAAAAAGAATTTGTAAATTCGTACGGATTCGTACTTTCGTAGGGAAAATTATTTATAATTATAATCTATGGTCGCCGATTTATTAAACGAATTAAACACTCAACAGCGAGAAGCAGTTTCATATATCAAAGGGCCTTCGATTATTTTGGCTGGTGCAGGATCTGGAAAAACGCGCGTTCTAGTCTATAAGGTTGTAAATTTAATCGAAAATTCTCACGCCTCTCCCTTTAATATTGTTATGATAACTTTTACGAATAAGGCTGCCAACGAGATGAAAGAGCGGATGGGTTTGAAGCGGTTAGGATATATCGGAACGTTTCACTCCTTTTGTTGTCAAATACTACGGCGGGAAGGTAACAATATAGGGATAGATAATGGCTTTGTCATCTATGATGAAGATGACCAGGCAAGTCTAATAAAATCAATAATTAAGAAACTAGAGGTTAAGAAGTTTACTCCCTCATATTTTTTACACAGAATATCTTCTGCAAAGAATAAGCTTATCTTACCTGGCCATTATCTGGAAATTTTTTCCGATTACAATGCTTCAGTATCCGCTGAAGTCTACGCAAAATATCAAAAGGAATTGCGAAAAAACAAAGCTTTAGATTTTGACGATCTAATTTTAGAGGTGGTAAATCTTTTCCTGAAAAACTCGGAGGTCTTAGAAAAATACCAGGATAAATATCGATATCTTCTCGTCGTTGAATTTCAAGACACAAATTATATTCAGTATCTTTTGACTAAACTTCTTGCAGAAAAATATCGAAACGTGACTGCGGTTGGAGACTTCTCTCAAAGCATCTACTCTTGGCGTGGAGCAGATTCGCGAAATCTAGAGAAGTTCGGACAAGATTTTCCTGAAGCTAAAATTTTTCACCTGGAGCAAAATTACCGTTCAACTCAAACGATTCTTGATTTTGCCTATAAAGTTATTTCAAAAAATCAAACCCATCCGGTTTTAAATCTTTTCACAACGAAGAAAGGAGGAGAAAAGATCGAGTTTTACGAAGCTGAAGATGAAGAGGAGGAAGCTATATATGTGACAAATAAAATAAAAGATCTGGTAGGGAATGGTCTAGGCCAATCCCTTCAACATTCATCCTTTGCCGTATTATATCGAACCAATGCTCAGTCACGTCTGATTGAGGAGGCTTTTTTGCATTACAGTCTGCCTTACATTTTGGTTGGAGGTACGCGTTTTTACGAGAGAAAGGAGATAAAAGACGTACTATCATATTTAAGGCTTGTAGCTAATCCAGATGACGAAATTTCCCAAGAAAGAATTCAAAAGCTAGGAAAAAAACGCTGGGAGGAGTTTAGACAACTATTTAAGAAATCATCAGGCCAATTAAAAACATTTTCCACTATTGAGTTGATGGAAAAGATTTTTAAGCAAACTCGTTACCTTGAATTATATAATCCTGATCTAGAAGAAGATTATGCAAGGATAGAAAATATTAAAGAGCTCAAGTCGGTTGCAATGAATTTCCCCAACCTTTCACAATTTTTAGAACAGGTTGCCTTGGTTGAATCAGAGTATTTTGAGGGAGAGAAGAGATCGGGGTCAAAAGACGGCGTAAGGCTCATGACGCTCCATCAGGCGAAGGGGCTGGAGTTTCCTGTTGTGTTTATTGTTGGCGTTGAGGAAGGGATTCTTCCGCACTCAAGATCGATCGATGATATTTTTTCGCTTGAAGAGGAGCGGAGGCTTTTTTATGTTGGCATAACAAGAGCTAAAAGGAATCTTTATATCACATATACAAGAGGAAGATTTATATTTGGCAGAAGAGGTGAAAGTTTGAAATCAAGGTTTTTGGAGCAAGATACCGCCCCTTTTTCCCCTCCTTGACTAAGGAGGGGATAGGGGTGGTTCATTTTTCCCCTCCTTGACTAAGGAGGGGATAGGGGTGGTTTATCAAACTATGAAATATAAAATTTTTAATAGAAAAGAATTGTTAAAAAATAGAAGAATGTTAAGAAATAAATCTACTAGGGCTGAAATTATATTGTGGAATTATTTAAGAGGAAAGCAACTTATAGGTAGGAAGTTTCGGAGACAATATAGTATTGGGAAGAATATCGTTGATTTTTATTCCCCCAAAGACAGATTAGCAGTAGAACTAGATGGAGAATCGCATTATAATGATAGAATATATCTAAAAGATAAATTAAAAGAAAAATTTTTAAATGATCTCGGGATTAGATTGATCAGGTTCGAAGACGAGATGGTTTTTAAGAGTCTTGAAAAAGTACTAGAAGCAATTAAGAAAAATTTAACCGCCCCTTTTTCCCCTCCTTGACTAAGGAGGGGATAGGGGTGGTTCATTTTTCCCCTCCTTGACTAAGGAGGGGATAGGGGTGGTTCATTTTTCCCCTCCTTGACTAAGGAGGGGATAGGGG
>JACQRR010000041.1 GCA_016206365.1 Candidatus Roizmanbacteria bacterium
GGCCGAGAAGAATCTCTCGCGAATGCGAGACTGAAACAAGTTCAGAGTTCCTTCGTCGCTTCACTCCTCAGGATGACAGAAAGTGCGAAACTCGTATATTATAACAATTATAATTTCATTCTCCTATTTCTCAAAAGCAAGTGGTATTTTCTGGCAAATCGGTGGGCTTCATCGCGTAAAGATCTAACGAGATTAAAACCCAGATTATTGAGAGGCGGGCGAACCGTGATGAGTCTGTGAGGTGCGTCAATAACAATGCGATCGGGATGTTTGGCTATACCAATTAAAATTATAGATTCGATGTTAAGGACTTTTTTGACACTGAGAACTTGTGGAGTGCCGCCGTCGACGATAATAAGGTCTGGTTTTAGCCATTTTTGTTTAAACCTGCGGAGAAAAATTTCTTCCAGCATTTCAAAATCTGACTTAATTTTTTTGCTCTTGATCCGAAATCGTCGGTATTGAGATTTATCGGGTAAACCGTCGGTAAAAACCACCATTGAGGCAGTTGCGTCTTTTTGAAATAGGTTGCTAACGTCATAACACTCAATCCTATGAAGGCTTTGTAGAGTGCTAAAGTACACCTTTAAGGTGTCTTTTAGCTTTTCAAGAGCTTCTGATGATCGATTGAAATGTGTCGATATATCAGAGGTGAACTGCTTCTGAAAAATCATTTGTTCAAAGTGTTGGATTTTGTTTCTAAGATTTATAGCTTCTTCATAACTTTGCTTTTTTGTCAACTTTTTAAGTTCTTTATATGAATTACTAAGCACCAATTCTACGTTGCCTTTTAGCGCTGTTATTACTGATCGAATATTACGACGATAGATTTTTTTGAGCCGATTTTGTTTTTGTTTGTCTTTTATATTTATTATTTCATTTGGGCAAGGATTGCACAAACCTATTTTTGAATAAAAACAAGCTTTTTTTGAAATTTTTTTTTGCTGACAGAAAGGAAAAAGTCTTCTAATCATCCCCAGTATTTCTTCCACATCTTTTTGTGAAGGAAAAGGGCCAAAATATAAGGATTTCTTATCAGACTCTTTTCGTACGATAAAGACCTTTGGAAAGTCGTCTTTTATCGTGATTTTAATATAAAGATAGCTTTTGTCGTCTTTCCATCTTAGATTGTATTTTGGGTGATACTTTTGAATCAAGAAAGACTCTAAGACCAATGCCTTGAATTCCGAATCTGTTAGGTAATGCTCGATGTGGTCGCTGTTGTTGATAATAGACGCTTCCTTAGAATCTAATTTAGCACTTTCAAAGTGAGAGAGAATTCTTGCTTTGAGCGATACAGCTTTACCAATATAAAGGATTTCATTGCCCTTTTTAAAAAGATAGACGCCGGTTGAGAAAGGTAGAGAAGCTAGCGACTTTTTATCGAGTGTTAGAGTCTTATTTAGCACGACGTTTACGAATTAAGATGATAAATGAGATTATGCTAAGAATAACAAGAGTCCCAAGAGAGATTTTAAGAGCAAGTTCATAGTAAAAAGGCATGATGCTGAATTCTGCCTGTAGATTTTCTTGGGGAAACGCAATGCTAAATCTTCCCTTTGCTCTTTCATTTTTTTCTTTGGCTCTGAAAGAGAGAGTTAAGATTTTTTTTTCATATGGAGCTAAAGAATCGAAGCTAAGAGATGAGGGTTGTACTTCAAGGTTGCTGCTTCGAATGGGGATCGGGTTGCTCCAGAAATAAGTATTACCAGTGTTAATTAATGTTATTTTGGTCTGATAAGTTTGGCTGTCATTGATCCGCCGGGGGAACGGAGGATGCTCTAATGACAATTTTAGTCGCTCGTTTGGAATTTTATTTGTTGCCGAGATTGAGACGTCTCGAGAGTCGCCGGTTTTGTAAGTACCTGCCGGTAGAGGATATTCAGAATCTTTTCCATGGATAGCAAAGGTTATATGGTTTAGGTCAAAGGAAGAAAAATAATCTATGCCTGAAGTATTTTCCCAGGTTGGATCGAGTGGCAACCAAAGTTGTGAGCTAGTGTCATAATATTCCGGCCAGGAATGAAGAATGTCAGAGACAAGAGACAGGGGTCGCAATTTTGGATCTTGTGAGAATCCGTAACCTTGAATTTCCCTTGAGTATATGCCCTTCTCTCGAGCCAGAGCAATAAAAAGGTCGGTAAACTCCATGCAGACAGCTCGATTGGGATTTTTTAAGACCTCATCGGCACCGAGTCTAATATTTTCCGATTTAACTTTGTCGTAATCATATTGCAGTTTATTAGTTACAAAGTAATAAACATCTTTTACATCGGTCGAAACATCAGCTATAGAGTCTGTTCGAGAAATTTTCCAGTATTTTGTTTCCGATAAAAGATAGTTTTTTTGCTTGAAAAATTTGTTTCGAATCTGCGCAATCAGATCTTCTCTTAATTTTGAAAATACAGAAATCGTAGCCGTGAAGAGGATGACTTTTGACTCAGCCGGATTTAGAAAATACCTCCCGAGATAATTGCCGTCCTCGTCGGAAAAGACTTTTGCAGGAGGAGGAACAATTTTGTCTACATATATTTTTTGATAGAGAGTATCTGGTGGAAAAGCTACGTCCATGTAAACAGGGACAAGTTTTGGGTTTTTTATCCTATAGGTAAGCTCGGTCTGATAATATTGAGTATCGCCAAAAACGGCGTAGACTGTTTTTGTCTTCGGATTATTCCAAGTTATAGTTTCGCCGGAGATGTAGTCTGGTTTTGGCTTTGAGATTGATATTTTCTTGTTAGAATTTTTAGGAAGATGGACAAGAATTTTATAAGAACCGTTTTTCTTCTCAACGGTGGGGATGATCACTTCCCAGATGTTGCCATTTACCTCGAATAAATTATCTTGGTAAAACTCTAGATAAAAATTGTTTACAGAGTTCTTTCCGATATTGGGATTTGAGAATCCTAATGTGATCTTAGTAGCCGAGTCGGTCGTAGTAATTTGTGGCGTAATTACGCCATAATCATCCAAGGCTTTGAGATCTCTGATGGTGAATGATTTTGGAAATCCAATCGAGAACTGATTGACATAAACATCAGTTCGAAGGTTTGTAATCGTTACAGTAAACTTTACTTGGCTGTTTAATTTATTTTCATTTTCGTTTAAGAAATATTCAACCTGAAAGTCGTTGCGGAAGTCTTGAGCGTAAACTCCAGTATAAAGTATAAAGTATAAAGTATTTAGTATTAAAAAAATTAAAAGCTTTTTCATAGTAAGATTTCACGTTCTTTGACAAATCATTCCTTCCTTGTCATTCCGTGCTTGACACGGAATCTATATAGATTCCTGCTTGCGCAGGACTGACAATTATGTGTAAAGAACGCTAAACTCTTTCTTTTCATATGACTTTTTTTAAGTAATGTCCAGTATAAGACTTCTTTTCCATCAGGATACCATTAATTTCTCCTTGATAGACAACGTATCCTCCTTTATTGCCTCCTTCTGGTCCTAAGTCGATTATATATTGGCAGTTTTTGATAACGTCTAGATTATGTTCAATTACTATGACTGTATTTCCGCGGTCGACCAGCTCTCTAAGAGTGTGGAGCAGTTTCTCAACATCATAGAAATGCAGACCTGTGGTCGGTTCGTCCAATATATAGAGAGTGCTGCCTGTCTCTTTTTTTGCTAATTCGTGCGCCAGTTTGATTCTCTGAGCTTCGCCGCCTGAGAAGGTTGGAGCTGGCTGGCCGAGCTCCACGTAACCAAGGCCGACATTTTTAAAAAATATGAGCTTTTGATAGATTCTGGGGTGATTGATGAAGAAATCTAAAGCTTCCTCAACGCTCATTTGCAAAATTTCGTAAATGCTTTTTCCCTTATATTTTACTTGTAAAGTTTCTTGATTGTAACGTTTCCCCTCACAAATGTCGCATCCAACATAGACGTCTGGCAAAAACTGCATCTCGATTTTGATGACTCCTGCTCCCTGGCATTTTTCACAGCGACCGCCTTTGAGATTAAAAGAAAAGCGGCCTTTTTTAAATCCTTTGGCTTTGGCATCCATGGTCTGAGCAAAAATTTCTCGTACATCGTCAAAAAGACCGACATAGGTTGCAGGGTTGGAGCGGGGAGTTCGGCCAATCGGCGATTGATCAACCAGATAGACGCGGTCGAGGTACTGGTATCCCTCAAGGCGTTTAAATTCACCGATCTTTTCCTGATAAAATCCGTCTAGGTAATACTTTAGTGCTGGATAAAGCGTTTCGACTACAAGCGTAGATTTTCCCGATCCAGAGACGCCGGTTAACGCGATCATGTTACCCAGCGGAAATTTCACGTTGATATTCTTTAGATTATATTCGGAAGCTCCTTTTAGAGCCAACTGGCCTTTTTGTATATTGAGGCCTTTTCTTTTAATTCGGATTGTCTTTTTTCCGGTTAAAAATTGCGCCGTGAGAGAGGTTTCAGCGCCGGACATTAGGGATTTGACGGTACCGCTAAAGATCACTTTGCCTCCGTGTTTGCCCGCGTACGGTCCCAGTTCTACTATATATTCGGCTGATTCGATTGTCTCCCTATCATGTTCAACGACTATGATGGTATTACCTAGTTCTTTGAGATTATAAAGGGTACGAATGAGAGTCGAGACGTCTTTGGGATGAAGTCCGATTGACGGTTCATCCAAAACATAGAGTACGCCTGTGAGTCCGGTACCAATCTGTGAGGCTAACCTGATGCGTTGAAGCTCGCCGCCCGAGAGAGTTTTGGCTGGACGGGCAATTGTCAGATAGGAGAGGCCGACATTTTTTAGAAAGGTCAACCTTGTGATAATCTCTTTAAATATTGGTGTGGCTATTTCTTTTTCGTAAGAGTCGAGTTTAAGTCGATTTTGCTGTTGATAATATGCTATAAGTTGACCGACAGACATATCTACTACCTCCGAGATTTTTTTATTATCGACTGTTATGGACAGAACTTCTGGTTTTAATTTATTTCCTTGGCAGGCTGGACAGAGTTCTTCCCTCATATATTTTTGAATTTCCAGGGAAGCAAAGTCACCCTGGGTATCAAAATATCGTCTTTCAAGCTCGCCTACCATGCCGTTGAATTTTTCATAAATGGCCGTTTGTCTGCCAAATCGGTTTGTTCCGGAAACTCGATAGACTTTGTCTGTGCCATAAAGAAGAATGTCTAGTTTGTTCTTAGGCAGTTGAGCAAGTGGTAGGTTTAAATCTATCTTCTCTTCCGAGGCAACTTGCTTTATCAGGCGTATATACCAAGTTTCAGCCAAGAAGAACTTTGAAAATGGTACTATACCGCCCTCATTGACGCTAAGATTTTTGCTTAAGATGAGTTCCGGGTCGACTCGGAAAAGTGTTCCTATACCTTTACACTTTTCGCAAGCTCCAAGTGGCGAGTTGAACGAGAACATGCGTGGTTCGATTTCGGGAAGAGATAAATTACAGTTGGGACAGGCGAATTTTTCAGAGTAAAGGCGGTCGTTAAAAATGACAAGACCATCAGATAAATTTAATGCTTGTTCAACCATCTCGCTAAGTTGGGATCGGAGGTTGGCTTGATATATGAAGTCTTTAAAGTCTTTGTATCGGATTGCATAGCGTTGTATCGATACGTCAATGCTATGTCTGTTGGATTTTATAAGCGATATTGGTGCGTTAAGATCCATTTCACGGCCATCAATCCGAACCGTCGTGAAGCCTTTTGATAGAAGATTGTCTAAAAGGTCTTTAAATTCACCTTTTTGACTTCTGATAACCGGCGAATAAAGGATGCAGGGGTAAGGTTTTATTTTGTCGGTTGATGTCATTTTTTCTATCTCATTAATCATTTTTTCAACCATCTCATCAACCGATTGTTTTGATATTTCCCTGCCGCAGTTTGGACAATGAGGGTGGCCAACGCGAGCAAAAAGAAGCCTTAGATAATCATAGATCTCTGTGATTGTGCCAACCGTAGACCTTGGATTGTGGGAGACCGTCTTTTGGTCGATAGATATGGATGGTGAGAGACCTTCGATCAAATCAACCTCTGGTTTATCCATTACGCCCAAAAATTGCCTGGCGTAAGCGGAAAGGGATTCAACATATCTTCTTTGACCTTCGGCATAGATTGTGTCAAAGGCTAAAGACGACTTGCCTGATCCAGAGACACCGGTTATGACCACAAATTTATTCTTGGGAATATCTAGATTTATATTCTGAAGATTATGTTGTCGAGCACCGCGAATTTTGATGAAATCCATATAATTTTTATAATAGCTATAATCGTTATAAAATTTATATAGTTTTCAGCTCTCGTATCTTTTCTCTTATCTTTATCGCCAGTTCAAAATTCAAGTCATCTGCCTGTTTTCTCATCTCTCTTTCAAGTTTCTTTATTGTTTTCTTGCAATCGTAGGGAGTCAGCGCCTCGCGAGCGATCTCGTCCAAAAAATTGGCCGAGTATTGACTCTTAGGGCGATCTAAAAAAAGAAAGTACTGCTCGTCTTCGATTATTTTCTCTCTTACTGGTTTGTAGATTGTGTGTGGTTGGATGCCGAGTTTCCTATTAGACTCGATCTGGTAGGCGCGCCGTCTTTCGATCTCTTCAGTTGCTTCTTTTATTGAGCGGGTTATTTGATCAGCATAAATAATAACTTCTCCGGTGATGTTCCTGGCTGCCCTACCCATGGTTTGAATGAGAGCGGTCTTTGACCTTAAAAATCCTTCTTTATCAGCGTCTAAAATAGCAACGAGTGAGACTTCGGGAAGATCTAATCCTTCGCGCAATAGATTTACCCCGATTAGAACGTCGAATTCGTTTTTTCTTAAATTGTCCAGTATATCCGATCGCTCAAGAGTCTTAATATCAGAATGCAGATATGAAGCACGAATCTTCCTTTCTTTGAGGTATTCGGTTAGATCTTCGGCAATTTTTTTGGTCAAGGTTGTGACAAGAATTTTTTCTTTGTTTTTGACGCGTCTTCCAATCTCGGCAATCAAATCAAGCACCTCATCTTTGGAAGGACGGATGGTTATTTTGGGATCGATAATTCCTGTAGGACGAACTAGTTGTTCTGCGACGCCATTATGGTCAATTTTTAATTTTTGCTTTTTAATTTTCAATTTCAGCTCTTCCTTGGCTGAGCGGATCTCCCACTCGTTTGGAGTTGCAGAAAGATAAATAAAGTGAGGGATCGAGGGATAAAATTCGTCAAATTTAAGCGGGCGATTGTCGAATGCCGCCTTGAGCCTGAAGCCGAAATCAACCAAAGTCTTTTTTCTGGAAAAGTCGCCGTTATACATGCCTCGCAGTTGAGGAATGGTCATATGCGATTCATCTATGAAGACTAAGAAATCGTTGTTGTAGGTTTGGGTAAAGTAATTGATAAGAGCGTAAGGAGGATCTCCTGGTTTTCTATTATCAAAATAACGTGAGTAGTTTTCTATTCCGTTGACATAACCTACTTCTTTGATCATCTCCAGATCGTAGTTTACTCTACGAATAAGTCTTTCTGCTTCAGCGTTTTTTTTTAGAGATTTCAGTTCGTCAGATTCCTTTTTTAAATCAGTTCTAATTTGTTGTTCGGCTGATTGGAAAACCATTGGATCGGTGAGATAGTGTTTTGCCGGGTAAATAATAATTTCATTTACTGGTGATTGATTGTCATTCTGGGGAGCGAAAGTGACTCCAGAATCGTTGTTAGATTCTGGACGCGCTCTCCGCCAGCTGGCGGATCGCTTGCCAGAATGATTTTCATTAGCGATTTCTTTTCCTGTCAAGGGATCAAATTTTGTTATGAAGGAAATTTTGTTGTTCTTTGATTCTAATCTATATCCGTAGTCTTCATAAGCCGGATATATATCCATATAATTTCCTCGGATTCTAAAGGACCCACGTTTAAATTCGAATTCAGACCGGTCATAGAGTAGTTCGACTAAACGACGGGATATTTTATTCCAGTCAGCTTCGTCGCGGAGTTTAATTTCGGCGATAAATTTGCCATACTCGACCGGAGAACCGATGTTATAGATACACGAGACAGAGGCAACGACGATGACATCGTTTCTGGTTAAAATATTGGTCGTCGCTTGGAGTCGAAGTTTGTCAATTAGTTCATTGATTTCCGCCTCTTTTTCAATATAAGTATCAGTTTGGGGGATATAGGCTTCTGGCTGATAAAAATCATAATAAGATACGAAGTAGGAAACCGCATTATCTGGGAAGAAATCACGCATTTCCTGATAGAGCTGTCCAGCTAAAGTTTTGTTGTGTGAAATTACCAGAGCAGGCTTCTGGAGTTTTTGGATAATATTGGCCATAGTAAAGGTCTTACCGGAACCGGTTACACCAAGGAGTACTTGGTTTTTTAGCCCATACTCTATCCCGGCGCTTAATTTTTCAATCGCTTGCGGTTGGTCGCCGGTTGGTTTAAAAGTTGAGGTGAGTTTAAACATGATCAACCAATCATTGTATCATGTTTGAAAACAAAAATCACTATTCGTCAGAAGAAAAAAATTAATAGATTCAATACCATATTGGTATCGGCCGGCATCAAGATGGTAATTAATTGTGTGCCTGGGTTATTTTTTGGAATTGAAGGGTTTAAGGAGAAGCGCTACCAACTGTTTGCGATGGTGTGGATCTTTGAGGATGTGGATGGCTGCGGGAGAAACGGAAATGATTATAATTGCTAAGA
>JACQRR010000044.1 GCA_016206365.1 Candidatus Roizmanbacteria bacterium
AATCAAAATTTCCAAATCCCAATTTCCAATTTCCAAAAATGCAAAATATATATAAAAAAAATTTATTACATCGCTTGAAGATTGCCAGGGGGCATTTTGATAAAGTAATACAGATGGTTGACGAGGACGAGTACTGCCTCGATATTACGCAACAAACCTATGCCATCCAAAGCGCCATCAAAAAAATTGATGAGGTTATTCTCGAACGCCATCTCAAGACCTGTGTCAAAGACGCAATAATTAGCGATAAACAAGTTGATGAAAAGGTAAAAGAAATATTAGAAGTTTTCAATAGAAAATGACTATGTCTAAATCATTTATTTTCGGAATTATTATATTTTCGCTAGTCGTCATCGGCGGGTCTTATTTTTTAGTTGCCGGAGGAAAACAAAACACCTCTGTCGTTACCTCTATCTCTTATAAAGCAACTGATAAAGAAAAGCCAAAGGCAGAAACGAAAGAATTATTTAAAGACATGGGGAAAATGAAAGTGTCGGAGCAAAAATCAGAAGACTTTTTTGTAAAAAATGTTGGCGTCAAGCCTCTTCAACTTTCTCAAATCTCCTCAAGCTGCGGTTGTACCGTAGCTCAGGTGATAATCGATGGGAAAGAGAGTGAAGAGTTTGGCATGCACTCTCAAAGCGATTATATAGCCGAGATTGCAGCGCAAAAAGAAGCTAAAATCCGCGTTACCTACAGACCGTATGTAATGCCTGTGTATGGAGCGGTAGATAGGGAGGTTTATGTAACAACCAACGACCCAGAGAATCCGAGATTGGTGTTTAAGATAAACGCCTATGTCAAATAATTTTATATTTGGAATCTCTCTTACTGCTTCTTTCTTAGCCGGCGTACTTGCATTATTTGCTCCCTGTTGTATCACTTTTCTCTTTCCCTCCTATTTGGGAACCATATTTAAAGAGAGTAAAAAGGTAATGTTTTATACCATGGTCTTTGCTCTTGGTTTATCGTTTATTCTGATTCCTGTGGCTTTAGGCTTCCGCTTTTTTATTTTCTTTTTCGATCAATTTCACAAAGAGATTTATTATCTGGGTGGATTTTTTTTGATTTTCATGGGGATCATCACCATAAAGCCATTATTCCATATACCACAACTATTCCACGTTAAACAGGATCTAAACAGATGCATAAATATCGGCTCGGTATTTGGATTAGGCCTGATGTCTGGTCTGACTTCCTCTTGCTGTGCGCCGGTTTTATTTGCGGCAATCACCTTAACCAGCCTCTCTCCAACTTTGCTTCAAGCACTATTTGTCTCATTCGCGTATATCTTAGGCATAGTCTTTCCACTTTTTATACTTTCTTTGTTCTATCAAAAATTAACCATTGTCATTTCAGGAAAAAACAGACAAAAAATCTACCGAATTTTTCAATATCTGGGAGCTGCAATTTTTATCGCCTCAGGCGCAACCATCTTGATTCTAGCTTATTTGAATAAAATACAGATGTATCAGATGGAAGGATATAGCAAAGGTATCCGCCTCATGGTATTTGAGCTGGCAAAGAATTTTCAAAATCCAGTCGTTGACATTGGTGTATTTATATTGATTATTTTTATTTTCTATAAGTTGATCAAGAAAAAATAGATTGTGAGGTGACTTTAGTGATTCGTTAAATCCTTATCTGATATTTTCCTTCGCTGTTTTTTTCTACAATTCCTTTTATCTCCAACATCGACAAAATGTTTAGGACTTTTTCGATAGCTAATTTTGTTTGATTTACTATCTCATCTGATAACTTAGCTTCATCTCGTAAAATTTGAAAAATCATTTTTTCTTCTCCGTTCAAGTCTTTCCCCAGCTCCTCTTCCTTCTTAGGCACCAGCCTCAGATTAAACTCCTCTAAAATATCGTCTACCGAGGTAACGAGTTTTGCTCCCTGTTTTAAAAGACTATTTGGGGCAGCTGACATCTTGGAAGTAAGGGGGCCTGGAGGTGCAAATACTTCCTTTCCCTGCTCTGCTGCGTATCTAGCTGTGATCAAAGCTCCCGAATCCTCCGCGCCCTCAACCACCAATACTCCCATCGATAAGCCAGAGATTAATCTGTTGCGAGCAATAAACAGCCCTTTCTCCACCAACTGCCCGGGAGGAAACTCGGAAATGATTAAGCCTGCTTTATTAATAACCGTCTCATATAATCTTCTATTAACCGCTGGATAGATTATATCGACACCGCAACCTAAAATTGCAATGGTTTTCCCGCCGGCATCAATTGCAGCCCAATGGGCCGCTGTATCAATGCCTATAGCCATACCAGAGACTATTATAAATCCAGAAGAAGCCAGCTCCGAGGAAAATTTCCTAGCCACCTGGATTCCATAGGGAGTTGGCTTTCTCGTACCCACCACTGCCATAAAATATGCTTTCTCAAAATCTATAGAATTTATTTCCCCTTTTAAATAAATACAGATGGGCGGATCTGTAGTTTCTAGCAGTTTTTTTGGATAAGCCTTGCCATCGCAAGTGATAGTAAGTATTTCCTTTCTTCTTAGCTCGTCTAATTTTTTAATTGGGTCAAATCCGGCCCTAAATTCTACGAATTTTCCTGCCCACTTTGTACCAATAACTTCTTTAAGATCTTTCTCTTTTGCTCCATAAGCTTTTTTTACACCACCAAAATACTTAATTAAAGCGACAAAACGAGTCGGGCCAATCCCTAAAAAGTGTGAGAAACCGAGATAATAAGGAAGGTTATCGTCCATAATGTAAATTCCATCTTAACAAGAAATAAAACAAATGTCTGTAGACTATAATCGACAAAAATAGACTGTGTTTGACATTTTTGCTTCAGTTTTGTACATTTCAAGACATGAAGCCAATCATTTTTATTATCTTTGACGGTTTAGGCGATAGGCCGATAAAGGAGTTAAATTGGCTCACTCCTCTCGAGGCTGC
>JACQRR010000045.1 GCA_016206365.1 Candidatus Roizmanbacteria bacterium
CTAAATCAATAAAGCTGATGCTTAATAAAACAGGATTTGGCATAAAATATTTTATAACCTATGAAGATTTTGCAGATTTCAAAAAGAATTTGGATGGAAATTTTGCGGAGCTAAGGAATGGTTTAGTGAGAAGATTCATAAAAGGATTATTTTTTTCTATTTTTTTTCCGGTTTATTTTTTGGCTAGGAAAATATTGTGGGAGCTTAAATATGGAGGATTAATCTTCATCATTGCAAAAAAATGAGCTTACACACCCTGGTGCACAACCAGCAGCGGGTGATCCAACCTTTGGATTTGCGGTTCTAAATACTACTGGCAGTGGATGGGTTATTGCAGAAGTTGCATTAAAAGGCGCAACTCCTAATTCATCCTACGATATTTACGTGAACCAAGATCCAGGTGGGTGTCCAACCATCGCAACCGGAACTTTGACGACCAACGGTCAAGGTAACGGTAACGCAAATGTTAAAGTTCCAGCCGTTGCGGGAGCGGCGCTGTACTGGGTATCGGCCGTAGGCGGAGGGCAAGTACTAAGAAGTACGGCAGTAGCTTCTCCGTGAGTTAAATGAGTTTAAGAACTCATCTTCTAAGCCCGCCGTAGCGGCGGGCTTTTTTTTGTTGTGATAGAATTCATTCATGAGAGTTAGTTCTCTTGCGAGAAGGCCAAAATCTAAAATTAGAGAAAAAGGCTACATAAATATATATAGCAAATTAACGCCTCAGGAAAAAAGACAGATTTTTTATAACCGACGATATAAAAAATTGAATCCCTCTTGGGATAACAGCCTAATACTTCTATGTAAAACCTTTAGCTTTGCGCTTGATCATTTGGCTGGTTCAAAAAAATCAGTAATAGTGCTTGATGTTGGCTGCGGTCATGGCAACTATGTCATTGACGAATTTAGATCTAAAATAACTTGGGCGGCTGGTATAGATTTAGAAAAAAAATTTACCCGCAAAAATGTTTGCTTGGATGAGATAAAACAGGCGAGCGCAGAGAAAATACCTTACCAAAACGAAGCGTTCGACATTGTGCTGTCATTATGGGTGTTAGAACATCTAAAAAATCCAGATATAGTAATAAGAGAAATTCAGAGAGTACTAAAACGCGGAGGATTTTTTATTTTTGCGACGCCCAATAAAAATTCTATCACTTTATTTGCGAGGCGGCTTATCAAAAGTGAAAAAATAGTCTTTTTTGCCAATAAGCTACTCTATGGAAGAAATGAGAAAGACATTTTTTTTACCTACTATAAAGCCAACACAATTGGAAGTCTAAAAAAATTACTAGGAGAAGCCGGATTTGAGGAGATAAAGTCGACATTAAATTATGATCCAGGATATACTTCATTTAATGAACTGACATTTAATATTTCGAATATGCTAAACAGCCTATTTGAAAAAATAGCTCCTCATTATTACAAACATCACATCCTAGGCTTGGCGAGGAAATAAATTTTCTGGGGTTATTTTCTGACAAATACTATCACATTGGTTAGCTCTCTTCCAGGACCAACTGCATACGATCCATTAACCCAAAGCGCGGTCGATCCGCCTCCATCGAGATTCATGGCATATTGTATTCCCAGCGTCTGCAGGGCCTTGGCCGCCTCTTCCAGACTTGCGTTATGGATTACGCCGATGTATACGGTATTCCCATTTGCGCCGACAAAACTGCGCGTGCTTTTAATGCCCCATTTGTAGTGGTCTTTATAGCCGCTAAACACGATCTGATTTTCAAAAACAAGAAGAGGAAAATTGGAGATGACCGCATCAACGCTTATATCTCTTCCCCACTCAGACGCTTGACGAACAAATCGCGCCCAGTTATCTTTAAAAATCACGACAGGATTTGTGCTGTAAACATTATTATTTGAGTTGAAATAAACTTTATTCTTATTCATAACCAGCAGATCGAAAGAATTTACTTTTCCTGAGCAACTTGGATAATCCGCCGGGCAATAGTAAGCGCCGTTAATTCCAGCAAATCCGCCATTTCTTGCAACAAAAGTGGCTAGAGGAAAGCGAGGACAGTTGTCTGAGCAGTCTCCGTCAGAAGCAGTATCGACAATTACGCGAGTCGAGTTGAGGTCGGCAGTCACAATATCAAATAAAAAATCTCCAATATCGGTGTGAACAACTTGACGGCTATAGCCAGAGGAAGGGGGTGCATTGTTGGTAGGAACATTGGCTGGAATGGTAAATGAGCTGACTATTTTATTCTTTTCCTCCTCGATTTGTGTCATAAGAAGATCAAAATTGGCTTCAGCTGAAGCATAGTTTCTTTGAGAAAGCAAGGTAAGAGATTCTGCGAAGGCTGAGTCGAACTTTTCGGTTTTCTTCGAGATCACTTTTAAATCTAAAAGCCTTTCGTAGGTTTCAACTGCTTGATTGTAAGTTGTCTCAATAGCTTTGATGTCTGCTTCTAGCGTTTTATTTATGACATACTGGTCCTGACTTTTTAAATCTTCAAGTTCATTTTTGATCTGAACCAGTTGATCTTCGCTAGTTTTATTTTCACCCGTGACGGCCTGAATTTTCAGCGTGAGGCGCTGGTTAGAGGAATTTAGAACATAGTATATGCCTAAACTCAAGAGATAGCCTGTGCTAGCTACAAGCGTAAAAACGGTTAAAGTTAAACGCGCGTGTTGTAAAGCAAAATTCTTGGCGTTCATGCTTTCAGTTTAGCAAAAAAAATGTCTGCAGGGGTATAATAATGTGATTATGAAACTTAAACTTTCGCTCTTGATGATTAGCAAAAACGCCGAACAATTACTGGAGAAAAGTTTGCAGTCTAGTAAAGGGCTGGTAGATGAGATAATTATGATTGATAATTATTCGAAAGACAGGACTTGCGAAATTGCCAAAAAATATCGAGCAAAGATCTATCAGCATAAAGAAAATGATTTAGGCAAACAAAGAGCCTACGGCTTAAAAAAAGTTACCGGAGATTGGGTATTAGTTCTAGATGCGGATGAAATTCTTTCAGAAGAACTAAAGAGGGAGATTGTTTCATTGTTTCATGGTTCAATTGTTAAAAAAAATGGTTATTTAATTCCCTTTCAGAGTCATTTCTTAGGCAAGCCAGTCAACCATGGCGGAGAAAATTATAAGAAGCTTTGGTTATTTAGAAAAGATGCCGTTGTTATTGACTCGGCGCTTGTCCATGAACGATTTGCATTGAAAAAAGGGAAAATCGGTGAGTTGAAACATAAAATATATCATTATTCTTACCGTTCGTTTTCACAAACTTTTAGAAAATTTACAGACTATGCTGTCAGAGAAGCAAAACAAAAAATCAGAAAAGGAGAAAAAACGGGTTTGAAAAAAATAATTTTGTATCCTCTCCACATGTTTTGGTCTCGATTCATAGAAGATAAGGGATATAAGGATGGAATATTTAGAATTCCGCTAGATCTGGGGTTTGCGTATATGGAATTTCTTACATATTTTATGATGATATTCTTCGAGCGACGTCGAGAAGAATATGGTGGAAAGTTCTCGACAAGCTC
>JACQRR010000042.1 GCA_016206365.1 Candidatus Roizmanbacteria bacterium
CTTCTTTTTTTATCTTAATAGAAACCTCATTCGTTTAGAAGAATTACTATATTAAGGAGAGCTTAACACGTAAGGTGGGATTTTATTTTGTAATGCCTAGGAAGTTTTCTATAGTCTTAGCCAGCATAGGTGCTAAGCCAGACCTGATTACAATTTTAGTAACTTGAAAATCTGACCTAACGCCTGCAACTGGGGGATGAAGGTAATAGAACCCCATGTCTGGAGAGGCGTGTCTTTGACGGCCTCCCCAATTTCCACCAAAAATTCTTCCAGCCCATAGACCGGCTAAAACCCTCTCTAGATCATATCTTCTACCGCCTAGGGCAATTCTGTATTTGTCGGGATTCTTTGGATCTTCTGCTATTGCGGAAATCGCGCCTGATATTTCGCCGTAATTTAAACTTTCTTCAAAGTCTGGGCCGCGATCAGCCACGCACAAAAATTCTCCCTCGGGTTGGGCCGATTCAACAGCTCTACAAAATTCACGATACTGGGCTGCCAGTTTGCCATCAAAAAGTTGCAATCGACCATCTTTCCAAGAAGCCATGGCAGTAAGTAGATCTCGAGGAGATCGTACCAGATCTGCTATACTACGACTTTCAGCGGTTGGATCCATATCATTATAATAATATAGTTTTCCTCGATTTCAAGTCTATTTGGACTAAGCTGCTTTATTTTGGAAGCATTAACCTGGTTGAAATTAAGCAGTTTCTTGAGGGGATGGCGTAGCCGGTAAACGACGCATGAACAGAGAAAGAAATCCTGCGTAATCAGCAGGTCCGTTAAAAACTGCTGGAGATATACTATAGCCGCTTGGTAAAAGGGTCTCTACTCTTGGATTGATGTCGGGTAACCCATAATTTTCTCCTGGTAAATCGACCCAGGCACTGAAGCGCCTTCCGTCGCGTTCAAAAGTTGTGGTTAATTCATATTTTGTATCAAAAGTTCCTAACTCATGTTGTAACTGACCTCTTGCATTAGTTCCTTCAATATCACCAAAGCGTCTAGTTATATTTAATCTATCAGTAAACTTGCCAGCATATGCATCACCATCTACGTCGCCAAGCACTGCCGAAGCTGAAGATCTGGATATTCTCCGAGAGGACCATACACTTATAGGCGGCTTTCCTCCCTCTTCATCAACAATGTCCCTCGCAACTCTTAAAATATAGTCGCCTCTAGATTCTTCATCTTGATAAACCTGAACGGTGGCAAGAGGATGAAGCAAAGCTGCTCGTAATCTTTCTCTAAGTTCTGCAACGACTTGATGTACTTCTGCTGTCGCAGCCAAATTCTCCAGTACCCTTTGTTCATCTGACGTCAAGGACTCTTTTGGCAACTTCTTTAAAGATTCTAAAGTCGATTCAGTCATATGATTAATTTAACAAACTCTAATTATTTGTCAATAGGGAGTGGCCGTTATCAATAATTTTAGACTGTCAGGAGAGTCCTTTCAACTCCAGAAGTTGGATTTTAAGCTTGTTATCGGGACAGTTGAGAAGAGCCATTTGTATTAATATTAGTTCTCAACGGAGTTTATCCCGATGAAAATCGGGACTCCTCAGGATGACAGGAAGTGCGAAACTCGTATAAAGGAAATTAGAGGAAGTTAAAGGAATTACCGGAGGCTCGATTTCGCACTTGTAGAAATTAAAGGCAGGGGTTGGATTTTATCTCTCATTTCTCTCTTAGAAAATATGTCGAACTAAAAGGGTGTCTAATTATCCCATATAGTAAGAGTTCACAAGTCTTGACAAAACCATATCAAACTATACATTTTTGTCATTGCGAGGAGTGGTGATTTTTAGCTGAAACGACGAGGCAATCTCATCATTATAACGATCTGAAACAGAGATTGCGGAGTTTATCCCGAGCTGTTTTGAGATTGCTTCTCCCGCCTATGGCGGGATCGCAATGACAGCGAGGGACCCCTCGCTCGCAATGACATTTTGTGTCAAGAACCCTGAACTCTTACCTAGTATAAAGTTCATCGATTAAATAAAGGATTATGCTATAATATTGACCTAAATGATAATATGACTGAACGTTCAATTTATTTTGCTCAACATGTTTATAGGGGTAGTGTTTACGATAAAGCCCCTTCAAGACGACCATTTGATCGAAGAATAATTGAATCTAAAGGTTGCATTGGTCTAAAAGCACTGCTTGATGGTGTTAAGCGTCTTAACAGATTAAATGAAGATCAAATATTGACTCTTGAAACACAGGTTGAAATTGTCAGACAACTTATTTTAAAACTTCTGAGTGAGGGGGGAGTCATAACTCGTGACGGCCACATTCTTCAAACATCACTGGCTGGGTTACCTGATAATTTAATAAAATATATAGAAGAAAATCAAATTGTTGACATGAATGCAGGCGACTTAGCCAAAAATTTCGGTTTTAATTTACAGGATAAAAATGCTTTACCAGAGAAAGATCCTGAACAAAGAGTTAACTTAACTCCAAAAACATATTTAGTATTAGTTTGTCCTGTTAGCGATGAACAGCTCGTACCGCGAAAAAACTACGCTCCCAAACTTCAGTATCCCCTGGCAATTGAAACCATTGATGGCAGTCTCACTCCGCTTAGTGGTTTTATAGATGCTATGGCTAATTTTACTTCAAGATTATTCAGACAAACAAAAATCACTGCATTTCCAGTGAAACCGAGTCAAAAAGCGGTTGTTAATCAAATAATTTGCGATCTTTACGCAGAATCAAATCCCCCCCGGTTAAAGTAGATCTTAAATAATTTTTTCTCTGCCTGATTGTTGTGATGTTCATTAAAGGTGTACTTCATTTTTATTTGTAAATATTTAGAATACTAGAACGATGTATCCAACTCCAGAGGTTGGATTTTAGTATCGGATTTCTAGGGAGAATTAAGCGTTCTCTTGCTAAATATTAATGTTTCCTATAAAATTGTGCCATTTATATACATGAAGAAGAATCAGCGTTCAGCGCGAAATTTACAGATGATTCGCGCATATGAAGTGAAAGAACTTAAGGAGCGTCCGTTCTCCGTACGGATCGCTGACTCATTGACTGCCTACTTCGGAACGGCAAAATTTTTCCTGTATGTTTTTCTTGTCACAGTTATTTGGATCGTCATAAACGTCGGAGCGATTCCCAAAATAGTACCATTTGATCCATATCCATTTATATTATTGACGATGATTGCCTCTGTCGGAGCTATTTTTTTGACTATTAATGTGCTCATCAGTCAAAATCGGCAAAGTCATATCAACACCATGCGAAATGAACTGCTTCTACAAATGATTTTAATCACCGAACGCGAACTGACAAAAGCTTTGCAACTGATTGTCAAAGCCGGAAAACGCTCAAAGATTCTTGGTAAATATGACCCAGAACTTGCGGAAATGCTAAAAACTACCGATGTTGGCTGGATTGAGAAAAAACTTGAAGAGCAATTAAATGGAAAAAATTAAACTCTGTAGATTTTAAAGGAGACACGAGTTTCGCAGTTGTCATTCTGAGCACATTCGACAAGCTCAGTGTAAACTCCGTGAAGAATCTCTTCCGAATGCGAGTTCTGAAAGGACGTCTGACGTCCTGAAACAAGTTCAGAGATCCTTCGTCGTGGAATTTATCCCGATGAAAATCGGGACTCCTCAGGATGACAGGAAGTGCGAAACTCGTGAGATTAAAGGAAATTAGGGGAACTTAAGGGAGAATAAGGGAAGTTAAATTTTGATTTTTCTTGCAAAATCCTCGGGGTGGAACCAGAGCTGGGAGTCGGTTACAATCTCCGTCGTCTGATTGTGACGATATTTCCAACTCCGGAGGTTGGATTTATCTTGCTAAAATTATTAAAATATAATATACTATAAGTCTAATATGGCGGGATTCCTTAAACAATCTATTTTTGCCTCTTCACGTTCGCCCGAGAGAAAACATGGTCAACCCAGTATGCTCCAACTACCAAAAGGAGTTATTTTAACGATGTTGGTCTTAAATGCGGCCTGTGGAATAGTCCAACCTAAATCTCCTACTTCTACACCCACAGAATCTGCTCCGGCTACATTAACTCCAACGCCATGTGCTCCCCCAGATCAAATACCCGATGTATTCGACGCTGGCCAAACTCTGCCATTAACAGAATGGTCTGTTTGGAAGGGTGAAAGAATAGAATATGAAACTGGGGGCGGAAGCAGCTACTTTTTTAGCGTTGAACCTGGACAGGGTGAAGGAGATATTGAAATTCTTGTAGAGATCGATCCGGCTAGACCTGGCATCGCCGTTGCAGAGTTGGGTAGGTATCAACTAGCAGATGGTAGAGCCGTCCAAATACCTATGGCAACGAGTACTGATTCGGGTAAATATATAATTAATGGACCAATTGTCATAAGCAATTGCTCTGGAGTATTGCAAATCAATGATCAATATAAAGATAGGATTACAGAAATTGATATCAATGGATAACGGGCATCAATATAAGCCCGCTTTTGATTTAAGAAATAAGCCAGTAAGAAGTTCCAAATTTAGACGATTTCCTACAGGTCAAGTAAGACGCAGAATTTAAAAGCTGATCTTTATTTTTGCTTGAATCACTCTACCGAATAGAGAACGACATTGTCTCGATGGTGATCGGTATAAATTAATCCTAAAATATATTTAGTTAGTTTGTCTTCAAGCTCTAAGCCACACCGGGGGTGGGTTTTTATATTGCCAAAACTACATGCGGCCGCATGTTCTAAAATCAACATTTTAAAATTTGTCAATAATAGGTACCAACTTGGATGCCGCCGTCTTCAAATTGGTACTTTTTTAGTAAAATCCTCGGGGGTGGAACCCCGTCTGAGGGGCTGGAAACAGAGTTTGGTATTGGTTATAGTCTCAATCGTCACATTGTGACGATATTTCCAACTCCGGAGGTTGGATTTTAAATATTCTGGGATTAAAAAATTATGCCAATCTAAAAAGTTTCCTCCTGAAGTGGGTGGATTATCTTTCTTTGCGTCTTGCATAGAAAGTTTCGTTTAGTTGAAATCAAATATATTATATTCTTATTGAAATGTAATTGTCAATACGATATTTTCAACCCCGGGGGTTGGATTTTCTTTTATAGTAGAAGAAAGACAATTTAAATGCAACATACAGATCGTAGGAAGAAAAAAATAAACGGAAAGAGAATAAGGAGATTAGGCGGATTTAAGGGAAAATAAGGGAAAAAAGGGGAAAAATTTCTTCAATATTTATTGACTATCATCTACAATATTTATGTTATATTTTATTCTGTACACTACCCTATGACGTTTGACTCAACAACTGAACGAAAAACAACGCGCCTGCCAATTTTACTTTGGACCCAGAAGGGGCCAGTTACTCTCGAGACTCCAGCGTTGGAAAGGGTAAGAAATGACCCAGATTTGTTAAGTCAGTTTGGTCCTACCCAGGAAATAATCCGATATAAAAGTAATTTTATCGAAGGTTGGCTCAGAAACAAAATTATCGGAGTCTTTGCCGATAGATTAGCTCAAGCAAGAGCGGATAATAAGCTAGACACTCAAACCATAACTTCTGAAGAAATAAGATTTAATACAATCTATAGCGCTACGGGAAATCCCTGGGCAGTCCTGCCTGATGACTTTCCCGATATTTTAACCGATGCGATGTTGGTTGAGATGTTTTTTCCTTCTTTTGTTGGGGAGCTTAAACCAATAGAGTTTCGATCCATGTATGCAGCCTATCACTCTGATAAGCAAAGAAAAATGTATATACCAACCGAAATAGATTCTATATATTTTGAGTATGAAGACATCGATATCTCAGATGAAAGACCAGGCCTCTCTGAGGTTAGATCCAAATTAGCTTATATTCCTGAAGAGGCCCGCAAAGATTTGATTAAAACTGATCCGAGAATCTTTCCTCCTTTAATTAAGCATAAAATTTTTCCTTTCACAACAAAAGCGATGAATTTTGCTCAAAAATATTTCTATCCTGAAATCAGGCAAGCCGGTACTGAATTTTCTAAAAATTAGAAATCGCGGATTTGACTTGCTTATTCTCTTGGCGAAATACTGCGGATGTAACTCCGTTTAACGAGTCGAAACCGGTGCCGGAAATCGGTTATAGTCTCCGCCGTCAGATTGTGACAGTATTTCCAACGCCGGAGGTTGGATTTTCTTTTATTAAATCGGTATAAATTAATACTAAAGTATATTTAGTTTGTCTTCAAGGTCTAACCCACTCCGGGGTGGGTTTTTACATTGCCAAAACTGTATGCGGCCGCATGTTGTAGAATCAATATTTTAAGACTGAACTCTGTAGATTTTAAAGGATAATAAAGGAGTTTAGAGGAAATTAGGGGAACTTAAGGGAGAATAAGGGAAGTTAAATTTTGATTTTTCTTGCAAAATCCTCGGGGTGGAACCAGAGCTGGGAGTCGGTTACAATCTCCGTCGTCTGATGCTTTCTTATGAAGTGAAGTTGAAAACTTTTAAGTAAAATTTCAAACCATTGGCTTACTCTGTCATTTCGAACGAAGTGAGAAATCCAGCGACCGAAGGGAGCGTAAAAAACATTATTACGCTTCGCTAGATTCCTCGTCGCTTCGCTCCTCGGAATGACACGGGGGGCGTTTGGGAATATATCAAATACCCACCTATTGGCATCAATGAACCTCAAGTAAATATCATCTTTTTGAACAAGCGCTTTCATCTGGAGGACTTCGTGGGCGACATATTCTGTTTTTTTATTGTCGGGAACGGATAAGTTCGATTCGTCGAAGAAGAGGTTGAGGCAGATTTTATCCTTTATTTCGGAAGAATTCGGAAGAGATCGGAGTGTCGGAAGAGATCGGATATCGGATATATCAGATACATCGGATAAATCTGATTTTACTGATTTATCTGAATTCTTCTGGTTTCTGATTTTTCTGACTTCTGATCTATTCTGATTTATCTGGTGTCGTCTTCGTCTCATTCCTAAGATTTGAGCTAAAATTAAAGCTATAAATCTGCCGGTATATAGTCTATTCTTGGCGGTGATGATAAATAGATCTATGTCGTGGCTTTCGTCGGCATTGAGCATGGCAACAGAGCCTGATAATCCGATGAGTTTGATTTGGGGGGAAAGGAAGAGAAGCTTAATGTAGAGTTTGAATCTCCAGGAGTTTAGTTTATTGTTAGAGATAATCTGTCTTTTTAGGAAATTGTTATATTGTTGAATTGCTATATTGTTTTTACGCTTCGACAGGTACAGTGCTGTAC
>JACQRR010000046.1 GCA_016206365.1 Candidatus Roizmanbacteria bacterium
GATGGTATCTCTAAAAATATCACCGGTTACTTTGATATATTTTTCTAACAGCCGCCTTCTCTCAAGATAAGGTACGCTTAACAGATTGGCTCCATCAACATAGAGAAGTTCAAAAGCAAATAATTTGAGCGGTATCTCTTTAGCTTTATCCTCAATTCCATATTTTCTTTTACGTTGAACCGTGTCTTGAAACTGAAGAAAATTACCCGAATGCGGATCAAAACCAATCGCCTCGCCCTCAAAAATAATCTCGTCTGCTTTAACTTCTTTTTTCACCCCCTCTGTTACATCGGGATACATAAATGAAACATTCTCAAGGTTTCTGGAATACAATTGTACCTTTTCAACTTTTGACTTTTGACTTTTGACTTTTAACTTTTCGTAATGAATTTGGAGACGGAATCCGTCATATTTTGGTTCGACCGCTGATTTGCCAATTTTTTCGATTATTTCTTTAGCGGAAGACAAGCGTTCCGCCCTCATCATTAGAATCGGAGTGAATAAATGGGGTTTGACATATTTCAGTCCTTTTATCCCTTCTTCTTTTATGATTTTACCGATAAAACCCAAATCTGGTCTGACATGGTAGGCTTTTTCAATCTTAGGCCTTAAACTTTTATCACCCGTCAGTTGCCAGGAAAAGGCGTCTAACACTGTCATATCAGAAAAACCTAGCCGTAAAACTCCGATTGGGATACGGACTAAATATCGGCAGGATAAGGGATCTAACTGCCTGATCAGCTGGGCTAATATTTGCACTTTAACATCCTGCGAACCTTGTTTGGCCGCCCTTGCTATTTTGTAAAGCCTATCATATACCTCTAAAACTGAAAGGTCTCTGCTGTCTAGGGACTTATTCTGTTTTTTGAAAAATTCGGTCGCTTTTCCCAGATCGCCTATCTTTTTAAACTCGCGCTCAAAGACTTTTTTTTCTATACGCAAGGCGGCGGCCACGCTTCTTCCGATCATTTTTTCGGCCATGCCAAACTCAATCGATGAAAAAAGTGGCGCCAACCTTCCCTGGAGCAGATAGACTGTTTTCTCAATCTCTTCTTTATTTAGCTTTTTAAAAAGTTCAGCCAGAAGTTCGGTAATGGTTAAACGCGAAGATGTTCTTTCAATCTGTTCGACAAAAATAGCCAGTTCTCTAAATTTCATAGTTCTCTCCCTTGTCATTCTGACCCCGCCTTTGGCGGGGGAAGAATCTCTCGCGAATGCGAGTCACAAACAAGTTGTGAGATCCTTCGCTATCGCTCAGGATGACATAAAATTATTTATTAAATAAAAACAAATAGACAATTGTTAGTCCAACTAAAAACAAAATTCCTAACGCAAAGGTAAAAAATCCTTCTTCGTGTCGTGAGATTTTGTAAATGCCTTCAGCTACAAGAGTCAAAGCAAAAAGGCCCGGCAAAAGAAATCCGAGATAGACGATCTGCAAAAGTTTATCATCCATCAAATAGAATTATATAGAGAAATTAGATAGAAATAACCTATGTCATCCTGAATCCTGATTTTCATCAGGACAGGTTTTATTTCAGGATCTTATTTGTCATTCCCGCGAAAGCGGGCTATAGTCCCTTTAGGGAAATCCAGAATTTTATAGATTCCGAATCAAGTTCGGAATGACGAATGTTTACTTCTAAACAATAACATACCTCGCCGCCTTGGTGCTTCCCACCTTTTTTAAAATCCCTTTTTTGATCAAATCTTGCAAATCACGCAGTACCGAATCTTCAGAGATATTTGGAAAAAGGTTGGGAAATATTTGATTTTGTAGATATCCTACTTCTTGGATATATTCTATAATTTTTACCTGTCGTTCGGTCAAATAAATCTGCTTTCCTCCGAACTTTTCCTTCAATTTAACGTCTTGTGAGAGTTTTAAGATTTTATCCTTAATTTTTTCAAATTCCACAGAAGCACCAAAGGTAAAATATTCTAACCATGAAGTTAGATTACCTAGCGAGGCTTTTTGTAAATTTTGATAGTATAAGACCGCATCTTTATCATAATATTCTTCAAGTGAAAAGAATCTCCTTATATCGTAACCTCCCAGCAAGAGAATTAAAGTCGCAAGCACTCTTGCAACACGCCCATTTCCGTCGATAAAAGGATGGATCCGCACAAGTTCATGATGGGCAATACCTGCTTTCAAGACCGGATGAATAGTGTCTTTGTCTTCTCGATTCAACCAATAAAGATATTCTCTCATCAAAAACGGTATTTCAAGCGGAGTTGGGGGTCGAAAAGTTACTTCACCGGTTTCAGAATTTCTCACAACTACTTGCTTCAACCTATACTCTCCGACTAGATCTACTGGTAAAATTTTGTCGGCTATTATTCTATGTGTTTTTTTGATAATTGGTTCGGTGATTTTTTCTATCTTCTTATTAGCCTCTTCATCAATAAACTCTATTACTTTTCTATAATTGATGATTTCCTGTATGTCTCTTGGCCTACCAACAATATTTTTACCTTGCAGAATGTCTTTTGCATCTTCTTTTTGCAATGGATTACCTTCAATATGGGTACCATGATAGGCGGATCTGACGATTGCGTCTTCCTTAAACTGTTTTTCCCACAAAGGCAAAAGAGGCGAATGCCGTATAACTTCTTCCGCCGCCTCAATCTTTGCAATATTATTGAGGATTTTATTAGTTATTGTAAACGAAGGAACAAACATAGTGAAATTTTATCAAAAAAAGTCTTTAATCCTTCTCTAAAAAGAGTTCTCGGTAGGATATAAGAGCAGGAGCATAAAAAATCATCCAAAAAAATAATTCTTCAAAAGGAAATCGCAAACTAAAAACTTCGACCCATCCTATGTATGTATTTCCTGGATATACCCACCAATTCAAGCCAACCGCTAATAATTCCATGAGTAAAAAAAGAAAGAAAAAATAAGGCATTACGGAAATTATTTCTTTTACCCGTTCTGTCTTTAGGACGCCGAGAAGCAAAACTGGAATAATTGCAGCTGTCCCTAAAAAGGCATATGAATAGTTTAGTTTTAAACGAGCAGGTTGAACAAGAAAAATGATAATCAATGAAATGTTTACTACTATTGCTCCTAGCGTGATAAAAAAAAATAGGGGAGATATATGTTTAGTTTTTTTTGTAAGAATAAAATGTTCATAAAATACCATAATGCTAAAAGTCATTATCATATGTCCGATCACATTATCAGGAGGAACAATTCCTAATAGTTTAAAAGGAAACACCGACGACACGACGGAATAAGCCCTATTAAATTCTTGAATAAATTCAAAAAAGAAACCGAATAAGAGGCCGAATGTGAATGTCGAAAGAAAAATCTTTTTCCATGGTTTTTTTTCTCTTTTAGCTAAGTATAAAATTTGAGGAACAAAAAAAATGAAGAAAATGACAAGAGGTTTACCAATAAAATAATCGCGTGTTAAGATAGCATAAGGTACACTGATGGCGGTAAGCGCAATTAAGACTAAAAAATCAATTTTTTTATCTTTCATACTTTTTATTTTTAATCTATTAAGCACCAAACCGCCTGTGTCTTAGTGAATACTCGTGAATGCATTCTTCAAAATCTTTCGGAGTAAAATCCGGCATGTATTTTTTGATAAAGATATATTCTGCATATGCCGCCTGCCAGATTAAAAAACCAGAGGTACGTATTTCTCCGCCTGTTCTGATAACTAAATCAATGTCAGACTGGGGTAAATCTTTTGTATCTAATAAATTATTGAATTCTTTTTCTTGGAAATTGGGATTTGGGA
>JACQRR010000043.1 GCA_016206365.1 Candidatus Roizmanbacteria bacterium
ATTCCAAAATATCGGATAAAGGTAGAGGATATAGCCAATACTTGGGGGAAAAATCCTGAAGAGGTAAAAAAATCGCTGAAAGTTTTGGAAAAGGCGGTTTCAAGCAATGACGAAGACTCTTTAACCATGGCTTATGAATCAGCCTTGATGGCTTTAAATGGCTTAAATTTAAAAAAAGACGATATTAAAGTGATTTTTTTTGGATCAGAGACTCCTCCTTATGTGGTTAATCCCGCCTCGACCATATTGGGTGAGTTTTTAGGCATTGACCATCATTATTTGGCGTACGATACCCAATTTGCCTGCAAAGCGGCAACTGGAGCGATGATTTCGGCTATGTCATTAGCGCAATCCCGATTCACCAATTATGCATTAGTGGTAGCTTCTGATAAAGCAAATTCAAAACCACATGACGCATTAGAATATACTACATCTTCTGGTTCGGTTTCATTATTACTGGGATCAAAAGACGTAGCTTTAGAATTTGTCGACTCAACTTCTTATTCATCAGATACACCTGATTTTTGGCGAAGAGAGGGAATTCGCTATCCTTCTCACGGAGGAAGATTTACCGGCAAGCCGTCTTATTTTTTTCATATTGAAAGTGCAGTTAAAAGCCTGCTTCTTAAAACAAAAATGAAGCCGTCTGGCTTTACTTATGCCGTTTTTCACATGCCAAATGGAAAATTTCCCAGAGAGGTTGCTCGTTCTTTAGGATTTTCTGAATCGCAGATTGAACGCTCGCTTATTGTCGATTTTCTAGGGAATTCTTATACTGCCTCGGCCTTGATGGGATTAATGTCGGTTTTAGAAGTAGCAAAACCTGGAGAATTAATTCTTCTTGCTTCTTATGGATCAGGAGCTGGATCAGATGCATTTGTCTTTAAGGTTACAAAAAATTTAGATAAAAGAAGAAGAAGTTTCAAAAAATTGGTCGAAAGTAAAAAATATATAGACTATCCGACCTATTTAAAATTCATGAACATTATATGATACGAATGATGCAAATTTCTATGCGAATCTACGAATATGCTAATACCGATTAACAATGCCATTCCCGCAAAAGCGGGAATCTATTAAATGGATTCCTGATCAAGTCAGGAATGACAAGATTAGTATATTCGCAACATTTGCATATTATTAGTAGATTCGTATCATATTTATGATTTCAGTAATCGGTTATTACACTACACAATTTGGTGAGTTATGGGATAAATCTCTTTCCGATTTAATTAAGGAAGTCATTTTAGGAGTTTTAAGAAATACGGGATTGGATAAAAAACAGATAGATGCTATTTTTTTTGCTAATATGTTGGCTGGTGTTTTGGAAAATAATTTACATACTCCGTCTAAAATCGCTGAAATATTAGGAGTAAATGTTCCTATATTTAGGGTTGAGGCAGCTTGCGCTTCAGGAGGAGTAGCTTTTAGTTTGGCAAATAACTATCTCGAAGCTTACTCTGACAAAACGATTCTAGTAATTGGCGCCGAAAAAATGACTGATTATTCTCCCGAAGAAACAACTTCTGCTCTGGCTTCTGCCGCTTCAGGTGAGGAGCAGGAGGCAGGACTTACCTTTCCAGGACTATATGCTTTGATGGCAAATTATTATCTTCAGAAGTATAAGTACACTGAAGAAAATTTAGCTCATGTGTCTTATAAAAACCACTATCATGGAAGTCTTAATGATAAGGCGCATTTTCGAAAAATAATATCTGTTGAGCAAGTGATGCAGAGTCCATATGTAGCATATCCATTGAAGGTGTTGGATTGTTGTTCTACTTCAGACGGTGCTTCGGCAGTTGTTTTAACAAATTTACATTCTCTAAAAAATAAGACTAAAAAAACAGTTGAAGTGTTAGCCAGTGAGGTTGCGACTGACTCAATTTCATTGAAGGAAAGGAATCGGATTGATGAGATTTTAGCGACAAAAATTGCTGGAGATAAAGCTTTTGTAAAAAGTAAAATTAGACGAAAAGACATAAAGGTCGCAGAAGTACATGATTGTTTTTCTATTGCTGAACTTTTAGCCATGGAAGATTTGGGATTTTGGAAAAAAGGTGAAGGAGGAAAAAGAATAAAGGAATTGCAGACAATGTATGGTTCAAATGGTGATTTAATGGTAAATACATCGGGAGGATTGAAAGCATCAGGTCATCCGGTTGGTGCAACTGGGATAAAGCAAATTGGAGAAATTTTTTTACAGCTTACAGGTCAGGCTAAAAATAGACAAGTTAAAAAGGCAAAGTTTGGGTTGGCGCATAATGTAGGAGGTTCAGGCGGAACCGCCGTTGTAACAATTTTGGGAGCTTAAAACAAACATTGTCATTCCCGCGAAAGCGGGAATCCAGAATTAAATAGATTCCGGATCAAGTCCGGAATGACAAAAGTAGAAGATATGATTTCACCAGTAAAAATTTGGCGAAGACAAAAAGAAATAAGAGGACTTCTTAGTAAAACAGGTTCGATTATAACGTGGACATTGATTTATGTTTCAGGGAAAGATTTTAAAAAATATGCTCCTTTTCCTGTTGTTATGGTTGAGTTTGAAAATGGAAAAAAAGCTGTAGGTCAACTCGTAGATTATAGTAAGGAAGATCTTAAGATTGGGGGAAAAGTTATATCTGTTCTTCGGAAAGTGAGAGAAAGTAAAGCTGAAGATGTAATTCCCTATGGACTGAAGTTTAGGCCATTAATATAGTATAATTCTTATTATGAAGATTAAACGTAGAGCCAGCAAACAAATCAATGTTGGAAAAGTTCCTTTGGGCAATTTTAATCCAATAAGAGTACAGACTTTATGCACTACAAAAACAACAGATGTTAAAGCTACCGTTAATCAAATCCTTGAATTGGAAAAGATTGGTTTAGAAATCGTACGAGTAATAGTAGATAACGAAGAGGAAGCCAATACAATTTCACAGATTAAAAAAGAGATTAATATTCCTTTGGTTGCAGATGTGCTCTATAACGATGAGGTGATACTAAAAGCAATAAGAAGAGGAGCGGATAAAATTCGAATTAATCCAGGAAAGCTTGAGTTGAGGAACTTAAAGAGAGTTATTTATGAAGCAAAATCTTTTAATATTCCGGTAAGAATAGGTATTAATATGGGATCATTGCCTAATAATATTCTTGATAAATATGGGCAGACTCCTGAAGCTATGGTAGAGGCAGCTTTTCAAGCTATAAACGAGTTTGAAAAAGAAGGATTCGACGATATTGTCGTATCTCTTAAAGCTTCGGATGTACTTCAAACAATAGAAGCAAATATGAAATTTGCTGAAAAGACCACCTACCCCATGCATATAGCTTTGACTCAAGCTGGTTCTTCATTTGGCGGTTTGGTGAGGGCGAGTGTCGGCATTGGCCATCTTTTGCTGAATGGGATTGGTGATACAATTAGAATTACTTTAGCGGGGAATCCAAAGCGTGAAGTGTTAGCGGGTCATTATCTATTGCGGTCGCTCGGATTAAGAGAAGGACCAGTAGTCATAGCTGGTTACAGCCCCAGATCGTCAATTCCAGTCAATGAAATTGCGCAACGTATTGAAGAAGAATTAGTTAATATCACCTCACCAATAAAAGTAGTGATTCTTGCTTCTTTAGTTGAAAAAGGTGAAATGCGTACAGCAGATCTTGGTATAGCTGCTGATGGAGATATTGGAGTCATTTTTAAAAAGGGAGAAGAGATCAAAAGAGTTAAAAAAGACGAAATTTTAGATACACTTCTTGCAGAATTGGGTGAATTGATACCCAGTAATCAATAAATTATTTTCTTTCAGGCATACTTTTTGGTTGATATTTTGTTAGGACTCCTTCGCTAAATAATTTATTATATCTTTCATCGTAGGTTGCGATAATTTTAATTTTCTGTTCTTGTAATAAAGCAGTATAAAAGGCTATATCAAAATGTATATTAAACTCAAGTTGAAGTGATAATGCATGTGAAAATATTTGTTGGTTATTAACATAAAGAATCTTTATGTTAAGTTTTTTTAAAAGCGAATTTACTTGGCTGATAACTTGTTTTTCAATTTCATATTGTGGGGGAAGTAAATTGCTTTCCTTAATTTTTGCAAGAGAGGAAACCAGTTCTTTTATACTCTCAAAAACTGCACTTATAGAGCAGACATAATGATCTTTGAATTTTAAAAATAGAGCAATATCTCCGACTGCTTGTTTATGGAAGGGGTGATTTTGGAGAAAGAATGCTGTAATGATATTGTGATCGATATAAACTATTTGCATCTTATTATTTAGATGATAAACTCCCCGCATGTTTTTTAATCCACTCTTTATCTTTCTCATTAAGCTCCTCTATTATTTTTTTCCTATCAATGGAATCGCTACTTTGTACTATATTCATAATAATTTTTTTCTTTCCAGGAATAATTTCATAAAACACTTGATCGCCTGGTCTAAGATTGAGCTGTTCAACTAGTTTACTTGAGAGTGTAGCAAACAGACTATTTCCTATTTTTGTGATCTGAAAATATTTTTTCATACTAATTAAATATCTATCTGCCATATTATAGCAAAAAGAAAAGCTAAAGCCTCAATTATAATGTTTAAACAAATACTTGACTTGTTTAAACAATTTGATATAATTCCTTTTGCTTTATTTATTTTTTCTATGAACACGGAATACAGAAATGTAGCGCTGCTCGGTCGTTTTGGTGTTGATCATCGTAGTCGGTCTGGTTTTGCGGTCTCAGAAGCTCACAATATTACTCATTTACGAAATGATGCAGATTTAACTCAATTGGTTGGAGACATCTATGGATTTAGTGAGAGAGAAAGATTTCTCGCATATATTGCTGGTTGGTTTCATGATTTGATTAGATCTCCGAGCGAAGACCCAGCGGTTAAAGATGATCAAGCCAGCGCAAATGAATCAATAAGAATACTTCAAGAAGCATGTAGACGTGGAATAACTCAAATAACGTCCGAAGAACAGGAAGCTATTGCCTATGCAATATCGAATCACGGTAGATATCCTGAATGGTTCAGAGATCCAAAAACGAGAAATATAATCCCTGAAAGTTTAGAAGACAAAATGTTGTTGGCGCTCTTTGTGGCCGATAAAATGGAGGCAAATGGAGTACGAGTTATTGCTCGTAGGTCGAGTTTTGTTGCGGGCGATAGATTAAGAAGTGAAAAAGGAGATTGGAGACAATTTGGATTTAAACCAGATCAAGATGAAGGATTTGTAGTTGCGATTGAGAGCTTATTACGTTTAAGTTTTATTAATCCAGAAGATATTTATCCTGAAGTATTGCAACCATTGGTTCATCCACTTTACGAAGTTCAGCGCGAGTTTGTGGTTGGAGTTTGTAGGGCTTTAGATTTGAATGTAAGTCAATTAGTAGAATTGATTTTACATATGAAGAACGGAAAACAAGAAAATATTCTTGAAGCTCGGAAAATAGAAGCTCCAAGAGAGTTCCGTGAACTGGCTAGAGTAATTGGAGAAAAAAGCGGAATAACAGACGCAATAATCAAGTCTGCAACTGATGATCAATTACATTCTGCTTATGAAACAGTTATGTATTTTAGTGAACACTATAAGGATAATTTGGATCAATTAATTCTTGATTGGAATCCAAATTATGAAATGGCAAAAGCATGGCAGAAACGGATGATTAATTATGATGAAGGCACTTGGCTTGATGATAAAAAAAGAGAATTTGCAGTCACTAGAACTCTGAGTGAACATACACCACATAATGAATCATTAATGCCTTTAGTAATGGGTTCACCAAATCGTACTCCTAGTTACACAATTGCAAATTGGGGCGTACAAAAGATTGATGAACAAACAGTTGTTAATTTATATCGAGCTGAATGGGCACAAGGCACAAAAGATCAACTTGCTTTAGTTTCTCAAGCAGCAGAGAAAGCTGGACTAGGAAATCATCCAGAATTACTTCGTCAAAAAACTGCGCAAGTTATTAGTGCAATTTTAGAAAACCATCCAACTAATGGTAATCTGCGCATTTTAGATGTGGGTGCGGGACCTGGTTTATCAACTTTGGCGATTTGGTTAACTCTACCAGAAGAGGCGAGATCAAAAGTAGAGATGATCTTACTTGATCCTTCTTCTCAGAGTCTCGACGCTGCTGAGCAACTTATAATAGAATATGGAGTAAATTATCAAAGAATTGACGGAGTTGATTTAGATATTCCTCAACATTTATTTAGACCGAGTGTTGATGTTTTGACTGGAGTTGCGTCAATTCATCATCATTCGCAAATACCCTTTGAAATTTATCATAATGTTTTGAAACCAGGAGGATTTGCGATTTTTGCTGATTGGCATAATTCCATATGGGAACATCCGGCTAGAGTTTATCAATTTCTTCAAAGTTTTGACTGGCCAAATAAACAAGTAGGATTGAAACACTGGTTAGAGACTTATCCACAAGCAAAATCAGCTATAAGTGAACCAGAAGTTCCCGCTGAGAGACAAGCAAATATAGATATCACAAATTTCTGGCTAGCTTATGCTGAAATTGTAAAACAAAATGGCCATTTAGGTTCTAATGCGATTTGGCCACTGGAAGGACACAGACCAGTAAGAGAATATGTAAAAGCCATGCAGCAAGCTGGATTAAGGCTGGACTCGGATTCTATCAGTAAATTAATAAGAAGTGGAGTAATAAATGCAAATCCCTATCAACTATTACCAGATTCAAGTTTATTAATGCTAACCATCGGTCAGAAACCAAAAAAGTAAATGAATGATTATTTTTGTTGGATAGACAAATATTAATATGTTAAAACAAATTACCTATTCTGCTCCGGCAAAAGTAATACTTTCTGGTGAGCATGCTGTCGTTTATGGCAAACCAGCCTTAGTGTCGGCCATAAATTTGGAGTTGAAATTTAGTATAACTTCTGTTGTGTCATCCCGAACTCGTTTCGGGAACTCAAGCAAGATGCTGAAACAAGTTCAGCATGACAACAAAACATACGAGATTATTTATAAGATCGCTCAAAAAGTAAAGGAATATCTGCAAAAGCAAAAAATCAAATTTATTGAAAGAAAGTTTAACTTTAAAATTAATTCTAAAATACCAATCGGAAGGGGTCTTGGTTCATCGGCGGCTTTGTCGACGGCAGCCGTGGCAGCATTCCTCAAGTTATATACCGGACAAGAATTTGAAAAAGAGATAATTAATAACCTGGCCTATGAAATGGAAAAATATTATCACAAAAATCCCTCTGGCGTTGATAATACAGCCTCTTGTTTTGGGGGATTAGTTTATTATAGAAAGGAATTTGAATTTCTCAAAAATATCTCAGCCTTAAATTTTAAAATACCAAAAAAAATTGAAGATAATCTTTACCTGATCGATAGCGGTCAACCAGCAGAAAATACCGCCTATATGGTCCACGATATTGTAGGCGGTAAATTTAATAAATCTCCTAATTTTGTTGAAGAAGTCCTGGATGATATCGAGAAAACGACTAAAAGAATGGTTGTTTCACTGATTAAGTCGGATATTGAATTCTTTCAAAAGACTTTATTTGATAACCAGATTCTATTGGATATGTTGGGAGTAGTTTCCAAAAAAACCAAGACTTTATTGAAAAAATTAGAACCATTAGGTGTTGGTAAAATAACCGGAGCAGGAGGTCAAAGAAGTGGATCGGGATTTGTTTTATTTTTCGCTAACAAAAAAAAGGATTTAGAAATATATTTGAAAAAACA
>JACQRR010000049.1 GCA_016206365.1 Candidatus Roizmanbacteria bacterium
CCCTAATAGTCTATATACTATTACAACATTTAATTTCAAATCCGCTTAAAAAACAAAATAAGGAAAAAGCGAAGATAAGTTTATTTTTGCTACTTCCTTTGTCAATATTAATGTCGCTTTCTGACCGGCAGGGTCATTTTTTTCTTCTGGCAACAACTTGCATTTTTTTTGCTCTTTGCTTTTTCGAAAAAAGCGGTCTATATAAAAAGATTTTTCTTCTGTTTCTTGGCTCAACCGTTCTTTCTCTTTTTTATGATTACTCTGTTGGGCCATACCTTGTGAAGCTACTGACCGGATTCCGACCTGACACAATTTATATGCGGCCTGACTTTTTGACCTACACTCGTCAAGATCCTCGCTGGCCAATCTCAAATCTTTGGTTAAAACTATGGAGTATTGCTATTGACGCATTCCTTTTTATACTGGATGCTTTTTCTTATTTTTTCGGCAATGCTCCTTTATTAATTATTGCTATTGGTTTAGTTTTTAGCTTTTTGGTCATCATTAAAACCACAAAACAAAAATTGTATCTGATTATTTTTTTTGCTTTTTTCTTTATATTGCTGATGACGTTTTTCATGATTATTAAACAGCCTCAAATGGTTTGGCCAGGTATCAGACGAGTCTACTATGCTCTACCTCTTAATCTTTTTATTCTCCTTTTCTCTGCCTTCGTAGTATCCCGACTCCTTTATCTCTGGCAAAAAGCAAAAATACCCATACTTTTATTACTAGCTGGAGTATTTTTTTTTAACATTATTGCCCTAACCACTCATTACCAAAAAATAAAGTATTCTGTAGAGTCAGATCAATATAAAGTTTATGAGTATTCTCCCCGTCTTTTGCAATGTCTAAAAGATAATCAAAAATCAGAGGCTTTCTTTAATTTGCCAGCGGAGATAGAAAACGTGTGTAAAAAACTAAGAAATTGAATGAATTATGACCAGTATTATTTGGTTTGCAAATCAAACTCTTTTTTTAACTAATCTATTCGTTTTTACTTACAAGATTCTTCTGAAATTACTGAATCGCTTGTCTCCTCCTGTTGAAAATCCGGATTTTTTCTCACGAGAATTGTTTGCGCCAGAACCTTTTGAGATTCCTCTGTATTTGATACTCTCTATTTTTTGGGTTTTAATAATATTTATTTTCCCTAGATTTTTGGCAGGTGGCCCAGCTGAGCGAATTCGGAATCTGACAAAATTGCGAGTTTTAGGCTGGATAATTTTTCTGTCTTTGCTTATTCTGTTTTTAATAAATATTGGAGTCTATCCCTTGAAAGACGACATCAAATTCATTGAAAATCTAGTTCATCCAACAATATCTTTTATTATCCTTGCTGCATATTTATGCACAGTCGCAGCAATTATATTTACGGCATACATCCTTAGGCGAGCACGTTTTCTATTGTTTTTCTTGATTCTAGTTGTGATCGGTTTATTTACCTTTGAACCCGGATTCCCTTCAAGCCCTCATGATTTAAGCTATTTCTTTGGACCGATCTATGAAATCATCCAGGGAAAAACAATATTTACCACAATCTCCTCACAGTACGGTTTTTTATCAATTCTCATACTCGCTTTTATGACAAAACTAAATATCTTTAATCCCTTTTATCTTCCTTACTTGACCTTGTTTCTCTATATCTTGCAGTATTTTCTTTGCTTCTATATTATCTATAAATCGAGTCGATCAACAACGCTTGCTTCAATTGGTTTTTTTTCTATTCTAACCATCAACTATTTTTCTTTGTATCATCTGCCAAATACATTTCCTCAAGTTGGCCCAATGCGCTGGCTTCCTTTAATCATCTCGCTCTTTCTTGTCCAGAGATATAAAAACATTACAGATTCTAAGCTTATTTTCTTATTTTCTCTTTTGTCATTGTGGAATGTAGAAGCGGGGATAGCTCTTTTTCTAAGCTATTCCTTTACACTTTTTCTACTAACTATAGTTGGAGCAGTCAGTAAATTAAAAACAATAGCTTCAATACTGACTTTTTTCATCTCTGCATTAACAATCTTTCTTATTCTAGACTTTATCCATCTGATATCAGGCAGACAATTAATCGACGTTATCGGCGCGTTTACGAGATTGAGAGAGTTTGCCATCGCAGGTGTTGCCATGATTCCAATACCCTGGCGCACCCACTTTTGGTTTGTTCTATTGATTTATTTTTCAACCATAATTTATGTATTTAAAAATACAATACAGACGGTAGATTATAGACGATGGAAGATAGACAAAGAAGCTAGAGGATTGAGGGTAGAAAAATTCAATCTTCTATCTTCTATCTTCAAATCTCCATCCTCTATCCTCTACCATCCATCGTCAATTCTATTGTTCTCTGCAAATCTTTCCCTTTTTGCCTCGATCTACTATGTTGGCAGAAGCCACCCCCATAACCTATTCCACATCTCAATCTTTTTCTTGCTCAATACTTTTTTACTCATAAGCGAATTTATTAGAAATAATCTTAGTAAACACATCTCGAAAAGAACCCTTTATACTTTATACTTAATACTTTATACTGCTTTTATTCTCTATCCCGCTTACAATCGAAAACAAGCACTTGCTTCTATGATTAAGACAAAATTTGACAGACTAAAAAATCCTTCAATTTTCAAACCCGAGCTTGAACAAAAGATAAAACAATACTACTCAATCGAGTCTATGTTTATCAAGAGAAACCTTCCAGAAGATGAGATTCTTATCTTGTCTGTAGACGATACATATCTTTTTTATCTCGTCGACAAAAAAAATCTTCTCTTTGACAACCCTCAATCAGGTTTAGCCTCGGCTTCAAAAACCGATCTGAATCTGACTTTGAGGAAAGCTTCTAAAACCTGCCCTGAAAAAATAGCAACAACTTGCAGGCTTTTTAATCGTTGCCCAAGCTATAAGACTTTTAACCACGAAGCTGTCAATATTCAAAAAATTTTGCTGAGGTCGCTTGAAAAAAGCTGCAAAGTAAAATATAAACCAATTAAATGCACCAATAAATTATGTGTTGCATCATTCTAACTTACACCTTAAAGGTGCAACGTAGACTAGTCTAATGAGCTAAATAGTCTTGTTTTCAGCCAATATCTTGCTACTTCCTTTATCAGCCGAAAGATAGTTTTTAGATTTGAAGTTGATCGACCGCCGTGGCGGATGTTTTTGTAGATGGGAACTTCCACGATAGGGATACTAAGCTTTTTGGCTTTTTCGTGAAGCTCAAGATCGATCATGCTATCGGTAAATTGCAGATCAAGTTCTTTATATGTCTCTCTGGAAAAAACTTTCGGGATGCCATTAATGTCTGAAGACGCAATATTAAAAACTAATTTAATTGTGGCATCGTAAATTAGGGCTCCCAAACTTCTTAGGAATTTGTCCCGCTTTTTTCTTGCCCCACTGATAATAACCTCTGGATGGGCTAAAAATTGTTTCAAACACATTACTAGCTCATCCGGATAGGTACGCGCGCTGCTCGCCCAGCACAGATGCTTTCCCTTTGCCTTTTTCAAACCATGTAGAATCCCCAGACCAAAACCGCACCCGCTTAACTCATAACTCCTAACTCCTGACAATTTCCGTGAAACTTTTTCACATATCTCATAACTCTTATCTTTACTACAATTCACAACCGCAATCAGTTCAAAGGAAAATTTTTCTTTAGATAAAGCCTGATGATAAGATTTAATAACCTTCTCAATATGATCCGCCTGATTCATGACCGGAAAAACGATAGAAAAGTCAGGATTTTGCATTAATAACTCTCTCCTTCTATTAAGTTTGGATCGGTCAAAATATAATGGGTGAAAAAAATTCCTTGCGGGTCAATAATGCAAACTATCGCTTGACCTTGATTAGGATAAATTTGATCTCGCAATGCGTCGGTTTGGGGTAATTGACCTGTGACTTGCTGATTTATCCACCAGGCGATAGGATCGCCATGTGAGAGAAGAACGACCGCCTCGCCAACTTTTAACCCATTCACATTCTCCCAAAAAACTTGATTTATCCGATCTATTAATTTCTCTGGCCTCTCATGCTTATATTTTCCCCAGCGTTTTTCATCATAAGCGTTACCTTTTTTATTTTTCCAATCATCCATAGTTAGACCTTCAAGATAAGCCCCAGGCGCATATAAATCTTTTAATCGCGGATCAACCTGCTCCTCGGAAACTCCTAACTCTCTATTCAATTCTTTCTCTGATTCGACTGCTCTGATTTGATCGCTACATACTATCCTAGCCACTCTAAACTTTCTCTTTTTAATTACCATTCCTAGAGCCTTAAGTTGACGTCTCCCGTTATCGGTAATATGTATTCTATCCTCTTCTTTCATAACTTCATCCAGGTTATAGACGATATTTTTAGGATTATCCGGATCTCCGTGTCTAACCATGAGTATAAATTTCAGTCCATATTCTTTTAAACTATTTAAAATCCGTTCGAAATCAACTCCCATATTTTTAAGCCATTTGATAGTCTTCTCAACAAGCTTGATAGTTAAAATTGCTCCTGCTGGTCGTCTATCCAAAATCCAACTCTCATCTCCTGAATACCTTTGTTCTTGTGTCAAAACGTATTGGATAAAAGTTTGAGAACTAAATAATTCTCCCTTCTCGTCTCTTTTGCCAAAATTGTCGCCGATAAAAATTAACCTTTGTGTTGGTGTAAGAAGCTTGAAATAATCTGCTATTATTTTTTCTTGTTCTTTATTAAGATTAGCTCTCCCTTGAAGCTGATCTTCGCTCAATTCAAGCATTTTGCCAACTTGCAAAAAAGTTCTCACATTGGGGAGTTTTTGGACAAGGATTTTCGGCAATCCGAAACTAACCAATAAATTGTCATCGATGATATCGTTGCGTAAATAACCGCCAGGATCTACCAATCTTCCCACCTCATGCAACCAGAGCAAAAATTCTACCTCGTATTTACTAACCTCAAATTTCAAATCTCTAACTACCAACTTTTCGGTTATTCTTTTTCCTAGCTCCGGGGCAATTAAAATGTGCTCGAAAAATAAACTTAAAACTTCTGGATTCGTCCCTGTAATTGCTTTGGCGATGAATTTTTTGACAATCTGAACATCTCTAGACGAAACTTTGCCAACTTTAACTATATCGCTATCGGCAAATAACTTTTTACCAAGCTCTTTTATAATCTCATATTTATCAATACCGTTTCGCATAGCTAAAAGTTTATCATAACGTCGGAAAGAATGATTTGCGGTTGTTGATATAATCTCCATACGATTATGGAGGTTAAAAAATTAATAGATGACAACTATAGTCAAATTTATGAACAGTTAGGAAAAAGTCATTGGGATTTAATATCTCATATAGAAACAAGAATGATAAAGAGTCCTTCTGCAGGCCAACTAAGTCTTGATTTAATCTTCCTTCTTTTTCATAAACTTGAAATCTCAAGACAGATTCATCTGTCGATCCTTCAGACAAGGGAAGCCTATCAAGAAGCAATCTCAATCCATGATCCAACAAAGGTTATAGAACTAGTTTTTTTCGTTGAATTTGATCTAACTGTTGGTTTAACCGCAAGCGAGGCTGTAGAAAAACCAGCCGCCTATGATTTGCCTCTACCTGATGTAGAAACTGCTGAGAGAGACGCCCACACAGTGGCTATGCTACATACCCACCCTCCTCTTCCAGACGATATTCTTGCTCCCAGCGTTATAGTTACCGATGATTATGGAAATAGATTCGGAGATTTGTATAGTTTTATTGTTATAAGAAAAGAAAATCAGAAAGCTCAAGAAAATAAAAGAAAAACGACATTTGCCCAACCATTATTATCTATCATAATAAAGGAAGATTTGGAAAAAGAGCGTTGCCAGCTTTTGCTTATTAGAGAGAGTTCAACACTTATGGAATTGGATGAGGCTGAATATATAAAATTGTTAAACGAATATCAAGAAAGATTAAGTAAAGCTAAGAGTGGGGATGAAGTTTGTCAAATCTTACGAGGGATGGGATATTTTTGTTCGTATCTTGAGCTGTCTGCTGCTGATTTCTATAATTACCCAATGATTCCTTCCGTTGAAAGTTTCAAAAATTTACTCGCTGAAATTTTAGGACCTAATTATAAATAAAATATTTCCACTAACCATCTCAATATTGCCAAAACTATATGCGGTCGTTGGTTATAAAATCAATATTATTACTTTAGGCTTTTAATTATTCTACTGCCTTTTTCCCCA